>JAIUPE010000035.1 GCA_020160875.1 Pseudomonadota bacterium | reverse complement strand
GGCATCGCTGCGCGCGGATTCGCGCCGCGCCAGCAGGCGCACGGCGCGCAGCACCTGCGCGATGCGGATGCGCGGCGCCACGAAATCCCACAGCAGCACCGCGGCGAACACCGCATAGGCGGCGGTGACGTAACCGGCGTAGTTCATCGTTGCGCTCCGGCCAGCCTGCGCACCCAGTCCTTGCCGGCCTCGCGCTGCAGGTTGTCGGCGCGGGCGCGCACCAGCAGCGAACCGATCGCCCAGAACTTGGTGCCGACGATCATCCACAGCAGCGGCGGGATCATGCTGGCGTCCATCGAGGATTCGCCGAAGACGCGGATCGTCTGGCCCTGGTGCAGCGAGTTCCACCACACCACCGAGTAGCGGATGACCGGCAGCATCACCACGCCGACGATCGCCAGCAGCGAGGCGGCGCGCGCGGCGGCGCGGCAGTCCTCGATCGCGGCATACAGGCCGATCACGCCGAAATACAGGAACAGCAGCACCAGCTGCGAGGTCAGGCGCGGGTCCCAGTCCCACCACGTGCCCCACATCGGCTTGCCCCAGATGCTGCCGGTGACCAGGGTGATCACGGTGAAGGCCGCGCCGATCGGCGCGCAGGCCATTGCCAGGATCTCGCACAGCTTGATCCGCCAGACCAGCGCGATCGCGCCATACACCGCCATCAGCGCGAACATCGCCAGGCTCATCCAGGCGCTGGGCACGTGGATGTAGAGGATGCGGAAGCTGTCGCCTTGCTGGTAGTCGGCCGGGACCACGAACAGCGCGCCGTACAGCCCGACCCCCATGGTCAGCAGCGCCAGGGCGTAGGCCCACGGGGCCCAGCGCGCGGCGAAGCGGTCGAAGTAGGGCGGGGAGCCGAGTTGGTGGAACCAGCGGATCAGCGGGGACATCAACGGCCTGAGCGTGGGCGGCGCACTGGGGGCCGCGGGCGTGCGCGCAGTTTACCAGCCCCCTCGCGGCGGCTGGCCCCTGCCGTTCGCGGGTCATCGCGCCTGCGATGTGGCATGCATCCGCGCGGGCTGGCCCGGCAAGGCATGAAGAACGGGTTCGCCGGCCGTCTGACTCAGGCGTGGGCGATGCGCAGCGCGGCCGCGGCCGCGACCGGCGCCAGCACCAGCGCCAGCACCAGCCCCGCCGCGAGCAGCAGCAGGCCGCCGCCCGGATCGAACCCGCGCGCGGCGGCGCTCATGCTGCCGGCGCCGAAGACCAGGATCGGCACGTACAGCGGCAGCGCCAGCAGGGCCAGCAGCACGCCGGCGCGGCGCATGCCGACGGTGAGCGCGGCGACCACCGCGCCGACCAGACTCAGCAGAGGCGTGCCCAGCGCCAGCGACAGCAGCAGCACCGGCAGCAGGTCGTGCGGCAGGCCCAGCAGTTCCGCCAGCAGCGGCGTGGCCAGCACCAGCGGCAGGGCAGTGGTGGCCCAGTGCACCAGCGTGCGCACCAGCACCAGCCAGGCCAGCGGCACCGGCGCGAGCAGCCACTGTTCCAGCGACCCATCCTCCGCGTCGCCGCGGAACAGGTTGTCGAGCGAGAGCAGCCCGGACAGCAGCACCGCGACCCACAGCACCGCCGGGGCGACCGCCGCCAGCATCCCGCGTTCGTTGCCCAGCGCCAGCGCGAACAGCACCACGACCAGGATCGCGAACAGCGCCGGCTGCAGCGCATCGCCGCGGCGGCGCCAGAGCAGGCGCAGGTCGCGGCGGACGAGCGCGCATGCCGCGGAGCGCAGGGTGACCTTGCCGTCCATGCGCTAGTCGCCCTCTTCGCCGAGTGCCAGCAGGCGCGTGCGAACGGGCGGCGCGGCGTAGGCGCCATGGGTGGTCACCAGCGCGCCGCCGCCGTCGTCGAGATGCGCGCGCACCATGTGGTTGACCAGTTCGATGCCGGGCAGGTCGAGGTTGGCGTAGGGCTCGTCGAGCAGCCACAGCGCCGCCGGCGACAGCCACAGTCGCGCCAGCGCCAGCCGCTTGCGCTGACCGGCCGAGAGCGTGCGTGCCGGCGCGTCCTCGAAGCCGGCCAGGCCGACGGTCGCCAGCGCCTGCTCGATCGCCATCCCCGGGCGACGGCCGAGCAGGCCGCACAGGTAGTCGAGGTTCTCCAGCGACGACAGGTCCGCCTTCAGCCCCGGCAGGTGGCCGAGGTAGGCGACATGGCGGGCGCGGGTCGCCGGGTCCGCGTCGCGGCCGCCGATGCGGATCGTCCCGCCGGTCGTGCCCTCGAGGCCCAGCGCCTTGGCATTGCGCGAGGTGGTCGACACGATCCCACTCATCGCGGGCCAGCCATTCTGCACACGGAAGATCACCTCCTCCGCGTTGTGGCCTTCGGCGCCGGCGACAGCGTCGGAGCCCGTGAGGATGTTGAGCCGCGGCGCGCTGGTGAACATGGTTTTCCAGCGCGCCCCCTGATCCTTCACGAAGGCCCTCATGTTGACGAAGGCTTCCGGCGTGTAGTTGCCGATGCCGGTGTAGTTCTTCTCGTGCGCGATATAGTTCTGGGTGACGACTCCGACCGTGGGTTCGAAGTTCACGCCGTTGTCGGCCATGAGCTTGAACATCGGCGGCGTGGCGAGCGAGCCATGCACGACCGTGGTGCACTTGCCTGCCACCACGCGCCGGATGGAATCGTCGCCGTGAGCATGTACCCACACCCGCAGATTCTGCTTGCGCGCTTCATCACATACCGCCGCAACCACCTCGGCGCTCAAGGTCGCGCCGCCGCCTTCGCGCGAGCTTTTAGAGGCGAACATCTTGATCAGGTCCGCGCCTTCGGCTTTGCGCGCGCGGACAAAAGCGCGCGCATCGTCCGGGGACATTTTGACGTCGTTGAAGGCGGTGCTCGAGGTGAGAAGACGCGGCCCGATCAGATCGCCCGACGCTATTTCCTTGCGCAGCAGCAGATCGTCGGCCGAACCGATACTCTGCACGGTGGTATAACCGGCCATAAGCGTCTTCTTGAGGTTCTCGGCCCACTTGAGGCCCTGTTGCTCGCGCGGGGTTTTGGTCATGTCCGCCCGGCCGTCATCATTGAAGTGCCAGGTGATGTGGACATGATTGTCGATGAGACCCGGGAGTACCGTGGCTTTGACGAGGTCGATGGCCCAGGGGCCCTTGGCGCCGCTTTCGACCGAAACGATCCTATCTCCTTGCACGGTCACCGTTGCGTCCTTGAGGGAAGCGCCGGTTCCGTCGATCAGAAGGCCCGCGTGAATTCGAACGGGAGCGTCCGCGGCCTCGACCTGAGCGGCCGGCAACGCGGCCGCGGAGAACGTGGTCATGGCGGCAACAACAAACGAAAGCTTCATCGGCAGCCCTCCCTGCTGGACGAGCGACTCTAGTCTTCCCGCCCCGCGCGCGCCAAGGCCGACTCACAGCACGCGAGTGCATTTTCGTCGCCCAGAAGGTAGCATCCCCCTCAATCACATGAGCCATCCAAGGAGCGTCTCATGACGCCATATTCCCTGTCGCGACGCACCTTCCTCGGCGGCACGTTCGCCATCCCGTTCATGACGCCGGCCGTCGCGGCGCAATCCCCGGGGCCTCTACGCATCGTCATGACAGGCCAGGCGCTGCTGCAGCACGATCTGAGCGCCGCGCAATGGCCCGCCGCGGCGAAGTTCGCCGCGTTGTTCGCGGGCGCCGACATGGTGTTCACGGACCTCGAGACCGCGATCAAGGGGCCGCGCTCGACAACGGCGATGCGCAACGATCAATTCCTGCATGCCGCGGGTCCGGAGATCATCGACGTGCTGACGCGCGCGGGTTTCGACACCTTCGCGACATCCAACAATCACGCATACGATTTCGCGGAGGGCGGCATCCTGGACGCCATCGCGGCTCTGGATGAACGCGGATTGACGCATGCCGGTACGGGCCCCGATCTCGCGTCCGCGGCAGCGCCCGCGTTGCGCCAGACCTCGCATGGCACGGCCGCACTTGTGTCGGCGGCGGCGGGCGCTGTCGCCAAGGGCGGCATGGCCGGCCCAAATCATCCCGGCGTGAACGAACTGCGCCGCGCCGAGAGCGACACGCTGAACGAAGAAGATGTCGGCCGCTATCTCGACGTCATTAAGAATGCCGCCCAAAACGCCGATGTGGTGATCGCCTATCTGCATCAGCATTATTGGGAAAAGAACATGGCGGACACGCCGCCCTGGCAGAAGGCGCTGGCACACCGGGTCATCGACGCGGGCGCGACCATTTTCGTCTCACACGGCCCGCCGCTGCTGCACGGTGTGGAGATCTATAAGGGCAAAGCCATCCTCTATGACCTTGGCGGCTTCTTCTTCCAGACCATCACCAAGCCGGGACATTATCCCAACGAGGTGTGGCAGAGCGTAGTGGTGGACTGCCGCTGCACGAAGGCCGGCATCGCGAGCATGTCTTTCACGCCCGTGCAGATGAACGATACGGGCCTCGCCGGCGTGAGCGATATGGAAACGCGCGGGATGCCGGATATCGCGACCGGCGATGCGGGAGCGAAAATCCTCGACCGCCTCGCAAGGATCTCCGCGCCCTACGGCACCAAGATGCGCATCGGCAACGGCCGCGCCGAACTTGTCCTTTCATAATCGAACGGGAAGCCGGCCGTGAAGAAAGCCGCCAAGAAGAAAACCGCAAAAAAGGCCGTCAAGAAGGCGGCGAAGAAGGCTACCCAGACCGTCGATGTCTCCGCTTCCAAATTAATCGACGGACGGATCAAGGAACTCGGCGGCTGGCGCGGCAAAATGCTCGCGGAGGTCCGCGCGCTGATAAAGGCCGCCGTGCCCGACGTTGCCCAGGAGTGGAAGTGGGGCATCCCAGTATGGTCGTACAATGGGATCATCACCACCGGTGAGGTCTATAAAAGCGTGGTGAAACTGACCTTCGCGAAGGGCGCCTCCGTGACCGACCCGGCGCGGCTGTTCAATTCGAGTCTTGAAGGCGGCACCCGGCGCGCCATCGACATCCGCGAGAATGAAAAGATCGACGAAAAAGCGTTGAAAGCCCTGATCCGCGCCGCCGCCGACGTCAACACAAGGACGCCGAAGACGCTCGCGAGGAAAGCCCCGAAGAAAACATAGCGAAACCGGAGCGGCGCGATTAGGGTGCCGCTCCCATGTCCACGCCCCTTCACATCCTTGAGCATACGTTTGGCTACCCCTCCTTTCGCGGACAGCAAGCGGAAGTGATCGACCATGTGGTCGCGGGCGGCAACGCCTTCGTACTGATGCCGACCGGCGGTGGAAAATCGCTCTGCTACCAGATCCCGGCGCTGTGCCGGTCCGGCGTCGGGATTGTGATTTCACCCTTGATCGCGCTGATGCAGGATCAGGTGGCGGCGCTGCGCCAAGTGAACGTGCGGGCCGCCGCGATCAATTCAGCGGCGTCATGGGACGAAGTGCGCGCGGCCAAGGACAAGATGCGCGCGGGCGAGATCGACCTCGTCTACGTCGCGCCCGAACGCCTAATGATGGACGACTTCCTGGCGCTGCTGCGCGAGACGCCGCTGGCGCTGTTCGCCATCGACGAGGCGCATTGCGTATCGCAGTGGGGGCACGATTTCCGACCCGAGTATATGCAACTCGGCGCGCTGGCCGAGAAATTCCCCGATGTGCCGCGCATCGCGCTGACGGCGACGGCGGACGCTCCGACACGCCGCGACATCATCGCGCGCCTGCGCCTCAAGGACGGCAAGGCCTTCATCGCCGGGTTTGACCGGCCGAACATCACCTATACCATCGTCGAGAAAGAGAACCCACGTTCGCAGCTCTTGAACTTCATCAAACAGAATCATGCCGGTGACAGCGGCATCGTCTATTGTCTGTCGCGCCGCAAGGTCGAGGAGACGGCCGCGTGGCTGAAAGGGGAAGGCTTCGACGCCCTAGCCTATCACGCAGGCCTTGGCGCGGAGCTGCGCGCGGCCAACCAGACACGCTTCCTGCGTGAAGAGAACATCGTGATGGTGGCGACCATCGCTTTTGGAATGGGGATCGACAAGCCCAACGTGCGGTTCGTGGCGCATCTCGATCTGCCCAAGAACATCGAAGCCTACTATCAGGAAACCGGGCGCGCGGGACGCGATGGCCTGGCGGCAAATGCTTGGATGGCCTACGGCCTGCAGGATGTGGCGCAGCAGCGCAATTTCATTGAGTCCGGCGACACCTCCGACGAACAGAAGCGCGTGGAGCGTCAGAAACTGAGTGCGCTATTGGGCTTGTGCGAAGCGACCCGCTGCCGCCGACAGGTGATGCTGGAGTATTTCGGCGACGCCTGCGCACCCTGCAACAACTGCGATACCTGCCTGTCCCCGCCGCGCACCTTCGACGGCACGGCGGCGGCGCAAAAAGCGCTGTCGTGCGTATACCGCACCGGCCAGCGGTTTGGGATGAACTATCTGATCGATGTTCTGCTGGGCGCCGACAACGAGCGCATTACGCAGTTCGGTCATCACACGCAGAGTACATTCGGGATAGGCAAGGAATTCAGCGCGACGCAATGGCGCGGGATCTTCCGCCAGTTGGTCGCCGCGGGACTATTGTTCGTCGACCTCGACAATCATGGCGGCCTTAGCATCACGGATCAAGGCCGCGACTTTCTGAAGAGCAAGGACGGGCTAGCCTTACGTGAGCCGCGCGCCACCAAATCCGGGCGCGGCAAACGCACGGCGGCCGCCTCCACCGCGGTCGAGACCAAGGATACGGGCTTGTTCGAGGCCTTGCGGGCGCAGCGTCTGGAACTCGCCAAGGAACAGGGCGTGCCGCCCTATGTGATTTTCCACGACAAGACACTAGCCACCATGGCCGGCGTGAAGCCGCGAACGCTGAGCGACATGGCGACGATCAGCGGGGTCGGCGACGCGAAACTCGCCCGCTATGGCCAGACCTTCCTGGAAACGATCCGCCCCTTCCTCGACGACGCCTAGGCGCTTTCCAGCTTCAGGAGAATAGCCTTCGCTTCAAGGCCTCCTGCGAACCCGGTGAGCTTCCCGTTCGAGCCGATCACGCGATGACAAGGCGCGACGATGGAGATTGGATTGCGGCCGTTGGCCGCGCCGACCGCGCGAACGGCTTTCGGCTTCTTAATGGTCTTTGCGATCTCGGCATAGCTGCGCGTTTCACCGAAAGGAATGCCAAGGAGCGCGTGCCAGACTTTCTTCTGGAAATCCGTGCCGTCGAAATCGAGCGTGAGATCGAACGCTTTGCGCTTACCCGCGAAATATTCTTTGAGCTGGGCAGCCGCCTTACGCAGGATTGGATGACGGTCGTTCGCGGCGCCCGGTTTCACGCGCACGCGCGCCGGATCGTCCTTGGGCCACAGGATCGCAGCCAAGCCCTTGTCGGTGGCGATGAGGGTGAGCTCGCCCACGGGCGATTTCATTTTCATGTGAACGGTATTCATCGCCGCACTCTAGCCCGACGGCCGCACTTTCTCCTACATAGGGTGCACGGACTTTTTTTAGGAGACCATGCCATGCCCGTTCCGAGCGTTCCGCGCACCAGCCCCTGGACCCACGCCAAACAGAGCGGTGTCGCCGACGATATCGACTTCGAAATCAAAGGACAGGAGCTCCAGTTCGTGGAGATCGAGCTGGACCCGGGCGAGAGCGCGATCTCAGAGGCCGGCGCCATGGTGTGGAAAGACGCAAGCGTTGCGATGTCCACCGTGTTCGGTGACGGCAGCGGCGGGGCCAATGAGGGCTTCGCGGCGAAGCTGCTCGGCGCCGGTAAGCGCCTGATCACGGGCGAAAGCCTGTTCACCACCGTGTTCACGCACACCGGTCAAGGCAAGGCGCGCGTGGCTTTCGCCTCGCCGACGCCGGGCGCGATCCTGCCGTTGCGCCTGTCCGACTTTGGCGGACGGCTTATTTGCCAGAAGGACAGTTTCCTCGCCGCAGCCAAGGGCGTGTCCATCGGCATCCATTTCCAGAAACGCGTGCTCACCGGCCTTTTTGGGGGCGAGGGCTTCGTCATGCAGAAACTGGAAGGCGATGGCTGGGTGTTCGTCCAGATGGGCGGGACGGTCGTCGAACGCGAATTGAAGCGCGGAGAGGAGCTGCATATCGACACTGGCTGCCTCGCGGCGCTGACGCCGGACGTGGACTTCGATCTGGTTTCGGTCGGCGGCGTGAAGAGCATGGTGTTCGGGGGCGAAGGCGTGTTCTTCGCGCGCCTGCGGGGACCGGGCAAAGTGTGGATCCAGTCCCTGCCCTTCGCGCGTCTGGCGGGCCGCATGCTGGCGGCCGCGGGCAGCTACGGCGGCCAGAACCGCGGCGAAGGCTCGGTGCTCGGCGCGCTCGGCGATATCGTCGGAGGGAACCGCTAGAACTTGGCGGTGACGTAGCCTTCGGGGCTTATGGGCCAAGCGGGATTCCACGCGATTTCCCAGGTGTGGCCGTCGGGATCGGCGACGTAGCCTCGAAGGCCGCCGTGCGGCGGCTGATCGGCGGCGCGCAAGAGCATGCCGCCGTGTTCCGCGAGATGATCCAGCACCTGGGTCACCTGCAAGGGGTCCGTGACATTGTGCGCGAGGGAATAGGAGCCCGGCGCCGGTGACGCCTCTTGCTTCATGTCCTCTTCGAGCTTGGCCTTTAGCCAGGTGCCCAGGACAAAACCATTCATCTGATAGAAGACGATCTCGTCCGTATCGAGGACGGGCTTCCAACCAAAGCCGTTCACATAGAAACGCTTGGAGCGCGCCAAGTCGGTCACGCCAAGAGTGATGACCGAGACCTGATGCTGCATGGCTTTACGCTTTCAATTCGCGATACCAGGCTTCGAACGCGCGCGGATAGAAAACGTTGCTGAACAGCGCCCAGGGGCCAAGGGATTCAGAGAGCATGAACGTGCGCCCTGCTTCTTCGGCACTGACACCCGCCTTGAAGGCTTTGCGCGCGCCGGCTTCGACTTCGGTCAGCATCGCGATGTAGCGGTCGATCTCGCGCGCTTTGGCTAATGATCCGTGACCCGGCACATAGAGCGTGTCCTTCGCGCGCTTGAGCCCGCGCACCGCGCCGACGAATTTCGACGGCGTGGTGTCGACGTAATTCGGGAACATGGCGTTCCACACCAGATCGCCGCAGAAAACGATGGAAGGATCGTCGAGTTCGACGGTGACGTCGCTTTGCGTATGACCGCCGCGCGGAATGATTTTCACGATACGCCCACCGAGATCGATGCGCGTGGCCTCCGTGTTCGACAAAAGAACCGCGGCACTGAGGGTCGTCGTGCGGGCCAGGAGCGCGCCTGGCGTTTTGGCATCGCGCTCCACGACGATGTCACGCGTCATCGCGGTGGCGTGCACGGCGCATTGGGCGCCGTTCGTCTGAAAGCCGGAAACGCCATTGGCGTGGTCCCCGTGGTGGTGCGTGAGCACGACGTGGGTCGGCCGCATGCCCGTCAGTTCCATGGACTTGGCGGCCAGCCATTCGGCACCGGCCGGGCCGTTGAAGCCTTCAACCGCAAGCACGGCGTTTTTACCGGCAATAAGACCACCGTTGGCGAGCGTGGTGCGGTCGCCGTTGAGAGGCTGCGAGATCACGGCCCATACACCGTCGGCGATTTTCTCCAGCGTCGCGAACGGCTCGCGTGCGACCACATGCCCGAGGGTTTCGGCTGCCCAGACCTTGCGCGCCGCGACCGGCATCACGGAGGCGGCCAGCGCGAGGTGACAAGCACAGGTCACGGTCTTTCCCAGGAACGCGCGGCGATCGAATGTCATGGAGGCCCCCTTTTCCCCGCTTTGCTATCGCGCTTCGAGCCTATACCGCGGCGCGGCAAGGCGCGAGGGCGCGAAAGGCCCCCGACGGCTGATCGCATTCACGGAGAACAGGACGTCAACGCCTTCCAAAGCCAGTGTTATTCCGCCGCGGGGCGCGGCATAGTGGATTTATGACATCCTTGCGTTCCATCGCTGCCACTGTGACCGTCGGCGCCGCCCTAATATGGGGACCGGCGACCGCTGCGGACGACGACATCGCGGTGGATCTCGCACTCGTCATGGCGGTGGACGTTTCGCTCAGCATCGATGAGAAGGAAGCCGCCATCCAGCGCAACGGCTATGTCCATGCGCTGAAGGACAAGCGCGTGACCGAAGCGATTCGTTCCGGACCCATCGGTAAAATCGCGATCACCTATGTCGAATGGTCGAGCGTCTATCATCAGGTGCAAGTCGTGCCCTGGCATGTGATCTCGGACGCGAAATCGGCGGCCGCCTTCGCCGACGAGATCGCAAAAGCGCCGGTGAAGGCCGGCAGCACGACCTCCATCAGCGCCGGCCTCGATTTCTCGGTGAAGCTGTTCGACAAGAACGGCTACGACCCGAGCCGCCGGGTGATCGATATCTCCGGCGACGGCTACAGCGACTATGGCCGGCCCGTGAAGGACGCGCGCGACGACGCGGTGAAAAAGGGCGTGACCATCAATGGCCTCGCCATGATGTTCGAGCGGCCGAAATGGAAACAGGAAGTGCCCGAAGACCTGGACCGCTATTACAACGAACAGGTCATCGGCGGGCCGGGCGCGTTTTTCGTCACCGTGCGCACGCCGAACGATTTCAGCCAGTCACTGCTGCATAAGCTTGTATTGGAGATCGCCGCGGCCCCACCTCTTTCCGGCCGCGATATGTCGCTGCCGGCGGAGTAGCCGGCGCGCTCAAGCGAAGAAACGCCGCGCAAGCCGCCCGCGCTAGGGCGCGTTGAAGCAATGTCGAATCGCCAACACGCCTTAGATTCTTATTTGGTCGCGCGTTCCACGGCGAACCGGCTTCCACTTCGCCGGAACGCGCTCTAGACGTCCAGATTGCGGACCTTCAGCGCGTTGTCCTGGATGAAGTCGCGGCGGTGTTCCACGACGTCGCCCATCAGCGTCGAGAAGACTTCGTTGGCTTCGTCGCCGTGACTGACCTTCACCTGGAGCAGCGTACGCACGTTCGGATCGAGCGTGGTTTCCCACAGCTGGCCTGGGTTCATTTCACCGAGACCTTTATAGCGCTGGATCGATACGCCCTTGCGTCCATGCGCGAGCACGGATTGCAGCAAGGTCACCGGTCCGCTGATCTGGACTTCATCTTCCTTGTACTTAAGGACGACATCGCGGGTGTAAGTGGTCTGCAGTTCGGAAGCGAGGCTGTCGAGATGACGGGCTTCGGCCGAGTGCAGCGTGCGGGCATCGAGGGTATGCGTCTCGGTCACGCCGCGCAGGGTGCGGGTGAACTTGAGGCCGCCACCGCCCGCCGCTTCGCCGTGCCAGCCCTTTTCGTATTCGGTCTCGAGATGGTCGAGGCGCTTCGCCACGTAATCCGCGGTCTGCTGCGCGAATTCTTGTTTGTTGAGCACATCGAGATTGAAGGCGCCGGCGATGGCGCATTGTTCGACGATGCGCGACGGCAAGGACCGCGACAACATCTCGACGCTGTTCTTGGTATCCCTTGCACGATGGACGAGGCGTTGCAGGTCCTCGCCGCCGATTTGCCCGCCGCCGGTGACCAGCACGGCGTTCATGAGGCCCGCGGCGATGAGATGCTCTTCCATCGCGTGGTCGTTCTTCAAATAGACTTCCGACTGGCCCTTCTTCGCCTTGTAGAGCGGCGGCTGCGCGATGAGCAGATGGCCGTTCTCGATGATCTGCGGCATCTGGCGATAGAAGAAGGTAAGTAGAAGCGTACGGATGTGGCTGCCGTCCACGTCGGCGTCCGTCATGATGATGATCTTGTGGTAGCGGAGCTTGGCGATATTGAACTCTTCCGGTCCAATACCCGTGCCGAGCGCCGTGACCAGCGTGCCGATTTCGGCCGAGGACAGCATCTTGTCGAAGCGCGCGCGCTCGACGTTCAGGATCTTGCCGCGCAGCGGGAGAATCGCCTGGAAACCGCGGTCGCGGCCCTGCTTCGCCGATCCACCGGCCGAGTCACCCTCGACGATGAAGAGTTCGGACTGGGCGGGATCGCGATTCTGGCAGTCGGCGAGCTTGCCGGGCAGCGACGAAATATCGAGCGCGCCTTTGCGGCGGGTGAGTTCGCGCGCCTTGCGCGCGGCTTCACGGGCGAGCGCAGCTTCGACGACCTTGCCGACGACTTTCCTTGCCTCGGAAGGATGCTCTTCGAACCATGTGCCGAGTTTTTCGGCAACGATGTTTTCGACCACGGGGCGCACTTCCGAGGAGACCAGCTTGTCCTTGGTTTGCGAGGAGAACTTCGGGTCCGGCACCTTCACCGACAACACGCAAGTGAGGCCTTCACGCATATCGTCGCCGGTGAGCGCGATCTTTTCCTTCTTACCGCCGACGCCGTGTTCGTTGGCGTAGTGATTGAGGGTGCGCGTGAGCGCGGCGCGGAACCCAGCGAGGTGCGTGCCGCCGTCGCGCTGCGGGATGTTGTTGGTGAAGCACAGCGTGTTCTCGTGATAGCTGTCGTTCCACTCCATCGACAGTTCCACGGTGATGCCGTCCTTCTCGGCCTGCATGGTGACGGGCGGATCGTTGAGCGCCTGCTTGGTGCGGTCGAGATACTTCACGAAGGCTTCGATGCCGCCCTGATAGTAGAGGTCCACGGATTTGCGTTCCGTGTGGCGGACGTCGGCGAGATTGAGGAAGACGCCGGAGTTCAGGAACGCGAGCTCGCGCAAGCGATGCTCCAGCGTGCCGTAATCGAATTCGGTCTGGGTGAAGGTTTCCTTCGACGGCAGGAACGTGACTTCTGTGCCGGTCTTGTGCTGGCCGGCGCGCTTGCCTTCGGCGACCTTCGGCGCTTCACCGACTTCCCTCAGCGGGGCTTCCGCCTCGCCGTGTTTGAAGCGCATGAAATACTCTTTGCCGCCGCGCCAGATGCGTAAGTCGAGGCGCGAAGACAAGGCATTCACGACCGAGACGCCGACGCCGTGCAGACCACCGGAGACCTTGTAGGAGTTCTGGTCGAATTTCCCGCCGGCGTGGAGCTGGGTCATGATGACCTCGGCGGCCGAGACGCCTTCTTCCTTGTGAATATCGACCGGGATGCCGCGGCCGTTGTCGCGTACCGTGCAGCTGCCGTCGCCGTGCAGAACGACTTCGACGAGATCGCAATAACCGGCGAGGGATTCGTCGATCGCGTTGTCGACGACCTCGTAGACCATGTGATGCAGGCCCGAGCCGTCATCGGTGTCGCCGATGTACATGCCGGGGCGCTTACGTACGGCGTCGAGGCCCTTCAGGACCTTGATGGACTCAGAGTCATAAGCCTTCTCGGCGACGGCGGTCGCGTCGTCTTTGAGGGCCTTTTCGGGACTGCCGGGCGGAGGATTCATGAGGACTCTGATGAGGTTTTTTTGGGTCGTTTTTTGATGGACTGAATATAGGGAATCGCGGGCCGAAATGCACCCTTACTGACGCATTTTCGAGACCGTCACCGCGCCTTGATCGACGTTGAAAAATTGAGCGGATTCACCCACATCCTCGAACAAGCCGCTGTCTGTGCCGGTCATCCAGGCCTGGGCACCCAAAGCCCTTAATTCGGCGAACAGCGCCGCCCGGCGGCCCGCGTCCAGATGGGCCGCGATTTCGTCGAGCAGAAGGACCGGCGCGGCCCCGCGTTTTTCGCGCTGAAGACGCGCATGGGCAAGCACGATGGAGATCAGAAGCGCCTTCTGTTCGCCGGTCGAACACAGGGCGGCCGGCTGGCCATGGGACGGATGGCCGGTTGCGATCATGGCCACGCCAAGGTCCGACCGGTGCGGGCCAGCGCCCGCCCCTAAGATGCCGCGGCGTTCATCCCAGAGACTGGCACGCACCTTGTCCTCGGCATCGACGGCAGGCATTTCGGCCAGCCAGCTATCCACCGCGCCGACGAGTTTCAGGCTGGCGGCCGGGAATGGCCCGGCGGAGGCTGCGAGGGCGCGCGACAGGCGCGCGACCAGATCGGCGCGCGCGGCGGCGAGCGCGACCCCATGCCGCGCCATGGTGTCCTCGAGGGCCGCAAACCAGGCGGCATCGCTGGCCTCTTCGCGCAAGAGCCGTGAGCGCTGGCGATGAGCATGGTCATAGGCGGCGATGCGCCCGGCCTGGTCGGCGTCGAAGGCGGTGACCAGCCGGTCGAGGAATTTGCGGCGCGAGGCCGGGCCGTCGAGGAACAGCCGGTCCATGGCGGGCGTGAGCCACACCACGCCGATCTGGCGGGCGATGGCGGCGCCGCCCTTGGCCGGATAGCCGTTGATCTGGACGGCCCGGCGTTCCGGGGCAGCCGCGGTCAAACCCGTGCCGATTTCCGTGAGACCATCGGGGCCGCTAAGAACCGCGTTCACGCCCCAGGCGCCGGTTTGGCCTTGCCGACCGACCTGGAACAGCTTGGCGCCGCGCAAACCCCGGCCCGGCGCCAGGAAGGAAACGGCCTCAAGAAGGTTGGTCTTACCGGCCCCGTTGGCGCCGGTCAGCACGACGGCGCCCGCCCCCACGTCCAGCCGCAGCCGGGCATAGTTACGGAAATCGGTCAGGGTCAGACGCTGAACGAAAAGCTGATGCATGACTCCCGGCGCCGTTGCGCGCACGGGAGCTAAGGCGGCCGCCGGCGCGGCGGAAAAACGAGCCGCTACGACGCTCACACCCGCATCGGCATGAGCACGTACATGGCCGAGCCGTCGGCCACGTCGCGGATCAAGGTCGGCGAAGCCGCGTCCGCCATGGTGAAGCGCGCGGCGTCGCCTTCGATCTGGCCGAGGATTTCGAGGAGATAGCGCGAGTTGAAGCCGATCTCGAGGTGACCGGCCGCGTAGGTGGCTTCGACTTCTTCCACCGCGTTGCCCGCTTCGGGGCTGGAGGCGGAGAGCGTAATGAGGCCCTTCTCGCATTGCATTTTGATCGAGCGCGATTTTTCCGAGCTGATGGCCGACACGCGGTCGACCGCGTCGAACAGCGGCTTACGCTCGGCTTCGAGCACCTTGTCGTTGCCCGTCGGGATGACACGTTCGTAGTCCGGGAAGGTGCCGTCGATGAGCTTCGAGGTCAGCGAGACATTGTCGAAGGCAAAGCGGATCTTGGAATCGGACAGGGAGATCGTGATCTCGCTTTCGGTTTCATCGATGAGCTTGCGTACTTCGATGACGGCTTTGCGCGGCACGATGATGCCCGGCATGCCGGCCGCGCCCTGGGGCAGCGGCAGTTCGACGCGCGCGAGACGGTGGCCGTCCGTGGCCACGGCGCGCAGCACCGCGACGCTTTCACTCTTGGCGGCGTGCAGATAGATGCCGTTCAGGTAGTAGCGGGTTTCTTCCGTAGAGATCGCGAAGCGCGTGCGGTCCACGAGGCTGCGCAGGTCCGCAGCCGCCAGCGTGAAGGTGTGGCTGAAATCACCGCCCGTCAGCGCCGGGAAATCTTCGACCGGCAGACACGCGAGGTTGAAGCGCGAACGGCCGGCGGACAGGGCAATCTGGCCGCCATCTCCCGTCGTCGCGATTTCGATCTGCGCGCCTTCGGGCAGCTTGCGCACGATGTCGTACAGCGTGTGCGCGGGCGCGGTGGTCGCGCCGGCCTTGCCGACTTCGGCGGCGGTGGCTTCGACGATCTCGATATCCATGTCCGTGGCATTGAGGGCGAGCTGGCCCTTGCCGGCGTCGATCCGCACGTTGGACAGGATGGGAATGGTGTTGCGACGTTCGACAACGCTCTGGACGTGACCCAGCGACTTCAAGAGGGCCGCACGCTCGATGATGAGTTTCATGTTCGTAAAATCGTTCTTTTTTGAAGCCCGGACCGCCCGGAATCCCCGGTCCTACTAAACGCAGGACCGACATATTAGACATACTAGGGAAGGTGATGCGATAGCTTTTCGGGGTGCGCTGGGCACCCCGAAATAGGCTGTTCGTTTTTTTGGAGTTCCGCGCCGGAAAGGACCGGCCGGCTAGCTCTCAAGCATCCGGGTGAGGAGCTCGACGTCCTCGGCGAAAGCCGTGTCCAGTTTCACCAGTTCCTCGATCTTGCGCACGGCGTGGATGACCGTGGTGTGATCTCTCCCACCAAAGGCGCGCCCAATTTCGGGGAGCGAGCGGGAGGTGAGCTGCTTGGACAGATACATGGCCACCTGGCGAGGACGGGCCACCGCACGGGAGCGGCGCGCCGAGCTCATGTCGGACACGCGGATCTTGAAGTGCTCGGCCACGCGCTTCTGAATTTCTTCCATCGTCAGGCGGCGGTCGTGGGCCCGGAGCAGGTCTTGGAGGAGTTCCTGCGTGGTTTCGAGCGAGAGGGAACCGCCGACCAACTGGGCATGAGCGACGAGGCGGGTCAGGGCGCCTTCGAGCTCGCGCACGTTGGAGGTGATCTTGTGGGCGAGGAATTCCTTCACCTTCTGCGGCACCACGACGCCGAGCTGCTCAGCCTTGGCGTCAAGGATACCGAGGCGCAGCTCGAAGGTGGTCGGGTGCAGGTCGGCCACGAGACCCGAGGCCAGACGCGAGCGTAGACGGTCGCCGATTTCTTCCAGGCTCGACGGCGATTTATCGGCCGAGAGCACGATCTGACGGCCCTGGTCGACGAGCGCGTTGAAGGTATGGAAGAACTCTTCCTGGGTGGCGTCTTTGCCGGCGATGAATTGGACGTCGTCGATCATGAGCACATCGACGGACCGGAACTGCTCTTTGAAGGAGACGGTGTCCTGGTTCCGAAGCGCGCGCACGAACGAGTACATGAACTTCTCGGCCGAGAGGTAGATCACACGGCGGTGCGGCGTGCGCTGGCGGATTTCCCAGGCGATCGCGTGCATGAGGTGCGTTTTACCGAGGCCGACGCCGCCGTAAAGGAACAACGGGTTGAAGCTGACCTGATCGGATTCGGCGACGCGCTTGGCGGCGGCGTAGGCGAATTCGTTGGGTTTGCCGACGACGAAGTTCTCGAAGTTGTAGCGGGCGTCGAGCGGCGCGGAGAGGTCCGGACCGAGCGGCGAGCCCTGCGGCGCGGTCTCGGCAACCGGCCGGGCCGGAACCCGCGAAAGGCCGGCCGGGCGCGCGGCGGGCGCGGCC
This sequence comes from Pseudomonadota bacterium, assembly GCA_020160875.1. Taxonomy (GTDB): domain Bacteria; phylum Pseudomonadota; class Alphaproteobacteria; order Rhodospirillales; family Rhodospirillaceae; genus SHVO01. The sequence goes on along the minus strand of JAIUPE010000035.1, from coordinate 11,786 downwards.
ACGGGCGGAGCGCTCGTCATCTTCGGGGCTTCCGCCTTCACGGTGTCCGGCTTGGTCACGTCGATCTTACCCGAATCCACCCTCAGCGTGATCTTGCGCACGGACGGATTCTCGCCGTTCCACAGCGCGCGAATCCGCTCGGCATAGTGCGTGGTGATCCAATCGCGCATGAAACGCGTCGGCACCGACAGCTCGACCTCGCCGTCGCGCAAACTGGTCGCGACGATGGGGGTCACCCAGCTCTTATAGGCGGAGTCGCCAAATTCTTGTTTGAGACGCGTTTTGACGCGATCCCATTCAGCCTGATCGATGGCTGCTTCATTCCCACGTTTCACGCGACGTGATCCCCTCGATACTTAAGTGGCGGACAATTCAAATTCCGATCGGCGGGAGGTTGAGATCCCGCTGCACCGTTCGAATTTTCCGCCGTAACCCGCACCCCGAAGCTCGTAGTCTTAAAACGCATCACGATATGTATGGTTGCCATATCTTGACGTGTTTCCCCCGCATCCTCTTTTCGCGCATTTCACCGCCGCTTCTGAATCTGAAAACAGCATTGGTGTTCGAGAGCTGAACAAATCTGAGAGCAGCTCTTGCTGAAACGCGCTTGGTGTTCCTGATGGTTTTTTTGAGACGCCGCTGTTTGTCCGTGACCGTCCGCATGGAAGTTTGAGTGGGACGTTTGAACAACCGCGCGGCGTCTGATGGCGTCACTGTAGTTGGCCGAACGGACGAGACAAGGGCAAAGATGCGCTTGACACAAAATGCTCAAAACCTGCGTTCTATCTGCGTTTTCGAATCACCTTTGCTGCGCAAGATCATTGATTCGCAATAGCTTCGAACGCACGCGCGCACAAAGTGCGCGCGTGACTCGGAAGACTCGAAAGAATTTTTCAGATGAACAAAAGAAAGATGCGCGCCTCACAAGGAGACGCGCATGACTTCTCTTAAAAGCGGGTCTTAAAAACGCCGGAGCGTTTAGGCGGCGAGCTTCTTGATACGCGCCGAAAGACGCGAGAGCTTGCGCGAGGCGGTCTTCTTGTGGATCACGCCCTTGTTCGCGCCGCGGGTCAGTTCCGGCATCACCTTCTTGAGGGCGGCGAGCGCTTCGGTCTTCTTGCCGGCGGCGATCGCTTCTTCGACGGCTTTGACGAAGGTGCGGATGCGCGAGAGACGCGCGTGGTTGATCGTCGCGGCGCGGGCGTTGCGGCGAATGCGGACTTTTGCGGACTTGTGCTGGGCCATCGAGTCGTACTCTGAAATGCGTCTGTGGATAATTTGGAACGCGGGCTTATAGGGGATGGCACACCCCGCGTCAACGAGGTCCAGGCCCCGGGCCGCAGGAATAAAGATATTCCCGGTTTAGCAGGGCTTTAAATTCACGTCTGGCAGCCGGCGCAATAGAAGGTGGACCGCCCGCCTTGTGTGATTCGCCGGACCAGCCCCTTCCCCTTGTTTACGGCTTTACCGGCGGTTTTTCCGGACGGGCAGGCGCACGACTCGCCCTCGCGGCCGTAAACCTTCCAGGCGTGCTGGAAATAGCCGAGTTCCCCCGACGGCTGCACATGATCGCGTAAAGACGAGCCCCCGGCCGCGATGGCTTCGGCGAGCACTTTCTTGATGGCCGGAACCAATCTCGCCGCCCGCTCGCCCGCCACCGTTCCGGCTTTGCGCGTGGGGGAAATCCCGGCGCGGTAGAGACTTTCGCAGGCGTAAATGTTGCCCACCCCGACGACGATTCTCTGATCGAGCAGCGCCGCCTTGATGGAAGTCTTGCGGCCTTTCAGCGCCGCCGACAGCAGAGCGGGCGTGAATTCGGGGGTCAGGGGATCCGGGCCCAGATGACGGAAGAGTTTATGAGTGGCGAGTTCGTCCGCCGGCACGAGGGTCATGAGACCGAAGCGGCGCGGATCGTTGAAGCGGATCTCGGCGCTTTTATCCGTGGTGAAGATGACGTGGTCGTGCTTCTCGGGCGGCGCGCCGCCTTTATCGACCACCATGCGGCCCGACATGCCGAGATGGACGATGAGGACATTCCCGTCATCGAGATCAAGCAGCATATATTTCGCGCGGCGATGGATTCGCGTCACCTTCCGGCCCGTCAGCTTGTCGGCGAAGGCCGGCGGGAACGGAATGCGCAGGTCCTTGCGGCGCACTTGAACGCGCGCGAGGCGGCGGCCTTCAAGCACGCCTTTCAAACCCCTGCATACCGTTTCGACTTCTGGTAACTCCGGCATCCTTTTCCTTCACGCTTTCAAGGCCCTTAGTGGCCTTTATAACAGCATTCCTCTATGGTCCCGCCTATGAACGAACCGGCCGCGCACGGCACCACACATTTTGGCTATCAAACTGTCCCCGAGGACGAAAAAGTCCATCTGGTGCGGGGCGTGTTCGACTCGGTCGCTTCCAAATACGACCTGATGAACGACTTGATGAGCCTTGGCGTCCACCGGCTGTGGAAGTCGGCGATGGTGGACTGGCTGGCGCCGCGCGCCGGGCAGAGCTTTATCGATGTCGGCGGCGGCACGGGCGACATCGCCACGCGGATTCTCGCGCGCGTCGGCGCGGACGCGGGACCGGTGACCGTGTGCGACATCAATCACGAGATGATCACCGTGGGCCGCGACCGGTCCATCGATACCGGGCGCCTCGATGGTATCAACTGGGTCTGCGGCGACGCGGAGAAGCTGCCGTTCCCGGACATGAGTTTTGACGCCTATACCATCGCTTTCTGCCTGCGCAATGTGACGCGCATCGACGCCGCGCTGGCCGAGGCGCGCCGCGTGTTGAAACCGGGTGGACGCTTCCTGTGCCTGGAGTTCAGCCGCGTCGTGGTGCCGGTGCTCGACAAAATCTACGACGCCTATTCCTTCAATGTGCTGCCGGCGTTGGGCAGCATGGTGGCGGGGGATGCGGCGTCCTACCGCTATCTCGCCGAGAGCATCCGCAAGTTCCCCTCACAGGACGAGCTGCTCGCGCGCATGGGCGCGGCAGGTCTGAAAGAGTGCAGGATGCGCAACCTTTCGGGCGGCATCGCCGCCCTGCATTCCGGCTGGCGTATCTAACCATGTTACGTGACCTTCGCAATTTTGCGCGCCTGTGGGCGATCGGACGCACGCTTGCGCGTCATGACGCCTTGTTCCTTTTGAACATCCATCCGGCGGGTGCGTTCGTCGCACGGATCTGCGGCCTGATCTGGCGCCCAAGCAAAGCCGTGAAGGCCATGCGCCCAGGCCTGCGCCTGGCCATGGCGCTCGCGGATTTGGGCCCCACCTTCATCAAGTTCGGCCAAGCGCTGTCCACGCGCGCCGACCTGCTTGGCGATGAGGTCGCCGCCGATCTCTCCGAGCTGCAAGACCGCCTGTCACCGTTCCCCTTCAAGGACGCCAAAGCGGCCATCGAAACGGACTTCGCCAAACCCATCACGGCGATCTATCAGAGCTTCGAGGAAACGCCTGTGGCGGCCGCCTCGATTGCACAGGTGCATTTCGCCGTCACGACCGAGGGCGAGGCGGTGGCCGTGAAGGTGCTGCGCCCTGGCGTCAAACTCGCCTTCGTGCGCGACATCGACCTCATGTTCTGGATGGCGGAGAAGGCCGAGCGCTATGCGCCGAAGCTGCGCCGCCTGAAGCCCATGGGAGTCGTCGAGACCTTCGCCGAATCGGTGAACCTCGAGATGGATCTGCGCTTCGAGGCCGCCGCGGCGCAGGAGCTGAAGGAAGACTTCGCGAGCAGTCCTATTTTTTACGTGCCGTCGATCGACTGGCAGCGCACGTCGGAACGCATCCTGACCATGGAGCGTGTCGCCGGAATCCGCGTTGACGACCGCGCCGCCGTGACGGCGGCGGGTGTCGATCCGGTGCGGGTGGTGAAGAACGCCGCCGAGATTTTCTTCCGCATGGTCTTCGACCACGGCTTCTTCCACGCCGACATGCATCCTGGGAATTTGTTCGTCACGCCGCAGGGCACCGTGATTGCCATGGACTTCGGCATTATGGGGCGTGTGGACAGCGAGACCCAGAAGACCCTAGGCGAAATGCTGCTGGGCTTCCTCACGCGCGACTACAAACTCGTCGCCAACGTGCATATCCGTGCGGGCTTCGTGCCGTCGGAAAAAGACGTCGACATGTTCGCGCAGGCCTGCCGGTCCATCGCGGAACCAATTCTGGGTAAACCCATCGCGGAGATCTCCATCGCGAAATTATTAGGTCAGTTGTTCCGGGTGACGGAGACCTTCAACATGCAGGCGCAACCGCAATTGCTTCTGTTGCAGAAGAGCATGCTGCTGGCCGAAGGCGTGGGCCGCAACCTCGCGCCGGAGGTGAACATGTGGGAACTCGCGCGCCCCTTGATCGAAGGCTGGATGCGCGCACGCCTTGGGCCCGAAGGCCGCACGATGGACGCGGTGGCGGACACGATCAACACCCTCCGTACGCTGCCGCGCGTGATCGCGCGCATCGAAGCCATTACCGCCGACATGGAACAAGGCGGACTGCGGCTGCATCCCGACAGCGCACGGGCGATCCTGGGCGGAACCGCGGAGCGGCGGCATGGGCAGCGCTGGCTGTTCTGGGCACCGTGGGTGCTGACCGCGATCCTAGGAGCGGCGTTGATTTTGAACTAAGGGAGCAGGCGATGAGCGTGATGACGGTCTATGGAGATTCCATCTCCGGCAATTGTCACAAGGTGAAGTTCGTCGCCGAACGGCTGAATCTACCGTTCCGCTGGGTCGAAACCAGCGTGCTGAAGAAGGAAACCCGCACACCGGAGTTCCTGGCGCTCAATCCCGTGGGCCAAGTGCCCTTCGTGATGCTGGCCGATGGAAGGGGACTCGCCCAGTCCAACGCCATCATGCTCCATCTCGCGCATGGCTCGACCTTGATCCCCGATGAGCCTTACGAGCGCGCCCTGATGATGCAATGGTTGTTCTGGGAGCAATACAGCCATGAAACCGTGATCGCGGTGCGGCGCTTTCATAGGCACTACCTTAAAAAGGCCGACAGCGAGATCGAACCCAGCCTGCTGCCGCGCGGCGAGAAGGTGCTGACCTTGATGAACGACCACCTGGCCAACCGCGCCTATTTCGTGGGCGAGCTCCTGACCCTCGCCGATATCGCCTTGGTGGCCTACACCCGTTTTAGCCACCAGGCGGGCTTCGATTTGAAACAATGGCCTCAGGTCAGGGCCTGGGTGGCGCGGGTGGAGAAGGATCTGGGGGTGGAAAGCGCCCTCCCCTAAGACCGCGACTTTGGGATAAAATAACGCCCTATGAACACCATCATGCGCGACCTCACGGCTGGACCGACGCCGTTGCTGGAGAACAAACGCATCCTTTTGATCGTCGCCGGCGGCATCGCCGCGGTGAAAGCGCCGGACCTGATCCGGCGTCTGCGCGAACGCGGCGCCCAAGTGCGTTGCATCCTCACCAAAGGCGGCGCCAATTTCGTCACGCCGCTGACCCTCGCCTCGCTGTCGGGCGAAAAGTGTTACCAGGACCTGTTCTCGCTGACGGACGAAAGCGAGATGGGACATATCCGCCTGTCCCGCGAAGCCGACATCCTTCTGGTCGCGCCGGCCACCGCCGACATCATGGCCAAGATGGCGCACGGCATGGCCGACGATCTTGCCACGACCGCGCTGCTTGCCACCGACAAGCCGGTGATGATCGCGCCGAGCATGAACGTGATGATGTGGACCCATCCGGCGACACAGGCCAATTTGCAAACATTGCAGACACGCGACGTGCGCATCGTCGGACCGGGCGCGGGCGATCTCGCCTGCGGCGAGGTCGGCGACGGGCGCATGGCCGAAGTTCCCGAGATCATCGCGGCGCTCGCGCGCTTCTTCGCCAAGGCGCCGAACCGCGGACCGCTGTCGAGCTTGAAAGCCCTGGTCACCAGCGGACCGACCCATGAGCCGATCGATCCGGTGCGCTACATCGGCAACCGTTCGTCGGGCAAACAGGGTCACGCCATCGCCGCGGCGCTTGCTGAATTGGGCGCCGATGTGACCTTGGTTTCCGGCCCTGTGACCGAGGCCGATCCGGACGGCGTGAAGGTCGTGAGGGTCGAGACGGCAAAGCAGATGATGAAGGCGTGCAAGGACGCGCTGCCGGCGCAAATCGTCGTCTGCGCCGCCGCCGTCGCCGATTGGGCGGCTGACACGCGTGAAGCGAAGATCAAGAAGGATGGCGGCGCGGCGCCGACCCTGAAGCTGTCCGAGAACCCGGACATCCTCGCGACGCTCGCGCAGAAGGGCCCCTTACGTCCGGACCTCGTGATCGGCTTCGCGGCCGAGACCGAGAACCTTGTTGAAAACGCCAAGGCCAAACGCGCGCGCAAGAACTGCGACTGGCTCGTGGCGAACGACGTGTCGCAGATGAGCGGCACCTTCGGCGGCGACAGCAACACCGTTCATCTGGTGACGGCTGACGGCGTCGAAAGCTGGCCCACTTTGAAAAAACGCGCCGTCGCTGAACGGCTCGCGGAACGCATCGCGGCCGCGTTCAACCATCAATCCCAACATCAATCCTAAAATCAATCTGAGAGGCTTCCCTTGGCTATCGTTGTTTCCGTTTCGATCAAACGCCTTCCGCACGCCTCCGATCTGCCCCTTCCCGCCTATCAGACCAGCCAGTCCGCCGGCATGGACCTGTGCGCGGCGGTGAGCGCCGATGTGGTCATCGCCCCGGGCGCCTACACCATGATCCCAACCGGGTTCGCCATCGCGTTGCCTTCGGGTTTTGAAGCGCAGGTACGTCCGCGTTCGGGCCTCGCCGCCAAGAACGGCGTGACCGTGCTCAACACGCCCGGCACCATCGACGCCGATTATCGCGGCGAGATCAGCGTGATCCTCATCAATCACGGGAAAGACGCGTTCACGGTAACGCGCGGTATGCGCATCGCGCAGATAGTGGTCGCGCCCGTGCGCACCGTGATGCTGGAAGAAAAAGAGAACCTGGACGACACCGCGCGCGGCGCGGGCGGCTTTGGTTCGACCGGTCGTCATTAAGAAGAAATGGATTTTTCAGAAGACCAGATCCACCGCTACGCCCGCCACATCCTCCTGAAGGAGGTCGGCGGCGTCGGTCAGGAGAAACTTCTGAAGGCGAAGGTACTGCTGATCGGCGCGGGCGGTTTGGGCTCGCCGCTGCTGCTGTACCTCGCCGCGGCCGGCGTTGGAACCATTGGCGTCATCGACGACGACACCGTCGATCTCTCCAACCTGCAGCGCCAAATCGCGCACACCACGGACCGCATCGGCATGGCCAAGGTGCTGAGCGCCGGCCGCGCCGCGACCGCGATCAATCCGGATATCAGGGTCGTCGAATACAAGGCGCGCCTGACACCGGAAAATATCGCCGCGCTGATCAAGGACTATGACCTCGTCGCCGACGGCAGCGACAACTTCCCGACGCGCTTTCTCGTCAACGACGCCTGCTTCTTCGCCAAGAAGACGTTGGTGTCGGCGGCGGTGCTGCGCTTCGACGGCCAGCTTGCGACCTTCAAGCCCCATGCCGGTGGACCCTGTTACCGCTGCCTCTATCCCGAAGCCCCGCCGCCCGGCGAAGTGCCGAGCTGCGATCAGGCGGGCATCCTGGGCGCGGTCGCGGGCGTGATGGGGACGCTGCAGGCGACCGAGGTGCTGAAGGAGATCCTGGGCATCGGCGATACCATGGCCGGCCGTCTGCTCATTTATGACGCCCTTTCGGCCGCCTTCCGGACGGTGAAGGTCAAACCGGACCCGGAATGTAGCCTTTGCAGCCCGAACGCGACCTTCAAGGACCTGCGGCACCACCGGGCCTAGGTTCCTAACGCATTAGAAATACTGGGATAATGTGGCGGGCCTTGCTGAAAAGGCGGTTTAGCCTTACTTCCCCGGCTAGTTTTCAGGTTTGGTCGTATTTTCTGCGCCAAACCGGTGTCCACTTTGGCGGAAAATACTCCGTGCCACCAGATAGCGCCCTTCCGATCCAAGACACCCGTACCAACCTCGTCGGTCTTTCCCGCGAGGCGCTGAAGGCTGCGCTGGTGGAAAAAGGCGAGAAGCCGTTCCGCGCCAAGCAGGTGTGGCATTGGATCTATCACCGCGGCGCGACCGAATTCGCGGCGATGACGGACCTGTCCAAGGACTTGCGCCGCACCCTCGAGAATCACTTCGTGGTGTCGCGCCCGACCATCGCGCGCGAGCAGACCTCGAGCGACAGCACGCGCAAATGGCTGATGCAGTTCGCCGACGGCCAAAAGGCCGAAGCCGTGTTCATTCCGGACGAAGACCGCGGCGCCGTGTGCATCTCCTCGCAGGTGGGCTGCACGCTGACCTGCCGTTTCTGCCACACCGGCACCCAGCGCCTTGTGCGCAATCTGACCCCGGCCGAGATCGTCGGCCAGTTCATGGTCGCGCGCGATTCCTACGGTGAATGGCCGACTCCGACAGACGAACGCCGCCTGCTTTCGAACATCGTCATGATGGGCATGGGCGAGCCGCTCTATAACTTCGAGAATGTCGCGACCGCCCTGAAGATCATCATGGCCGACGACGGCATCGCGCTCGGCAAGCGCCGCATCACATTGTCCACCTCCGGTGTCGTGCCGGAAATTCACCGCTGCGGCGCAGAGCTCGGCGTCAATCTCGCGGTGTCGCTGCACGCGCCTGACGACGAGACACGCTCGCAGATCATGCCGATCAACAAGAAGTATCCGCTGAAAGAGCTGATGCAGGCCTGCCGCGACTATCCGGTGGCGAGCAACGCACGCCGCATCACGTTCGAATACGTGATGCTGAAAGATATCAACGACACACCGGCCCATGCTCGCGCGCTGATCAAGCTGGTCAAGGACATCCCTTGCAAGTTCAACCTGATCCCCTTCAACCCGTGGCCGGGCACGCCTTATGAGTGTTCGGACGAAGCGACGGTGGAATCCTTCAGCGCGATGCTGCGCGACGGCGGATACAGCGCGCCGGTGCGCACCCCGCGCGGCCGCGACATTCTCGCCGCCTGCGGCCAGCTGAAGACCGACAGCGAACGCCTGTCGGCCAAGGAACAGCGCATCCGCGCCGAGCAGGAAGCCCAGATCGCTCAAAAGGCCTGGGCCGAAAAAGAAGCGACGCTCTAGGCTCGCACTCTAATCGTTGCATCTAACCAGAGTGTTGGGCGGTGCCACGATGGATGAATTGATCATACGGCCCTTCAATCACTCCGTCGGTATCTTGAAAAAGATTTGCTACATGAGTCGCGAAATTGGCCGTTTTTGTTTTCCGCCCCTCGACTAGTAGCTTGTGTATCAATGCACCCGTAACACCGCACAATTGAGTTTTTGCAATTTCGGCTGCGATATTTGGGTGAAAAACCGGCTCAGAACGCTCTGATAGCGGCTGCAATCTGTAGCCATTTATCGCCAACATGCCTTTGACCGTTGGCAAATCCGTAGCGTCTTCGGGATACGGGACTTTGAAGCCAAGCGTGCGTAGACGGTCCTGATAGGCTTGGACGTCAGGAGTCGGTTCGGAGTCGATAAGTGCACGTTCGACTTCAAGCACCCAGGTACGGCACTGCGTGACGTTGGCGCGATTGGCACCCTTAGATTCTTTTCCCTTGGCTTCAATTGCAAAAACATTATTTCCATGTGCGGCTATCACATCCGCCCGCAACGGCACGCCTAAAACAGCATGAATACCTATAGTGTTAAGAGCGTCGACGAGCACCTCTTCAAAAATCTCGTCGTGAGCATAGAACAACGCTTTCCATCGCTGCTCCGCTCGCAATTCATCTTCTGTGGCTAAAAGTTCACCTCTCAATTTCTCGATAGAAGAAGTTACTTCATCTTGCTTTAGGATGAGTTGCTCTTCAGCAGACGACATGTATTGATCAAGCCAGGTTGGCGCTGGAAGTTCTTTGTGCTGATCTTCGCCGCGAAGTTTTTTTATAATAGTCGAGAGAATTTCCAGAAATTTGGTTGTGTCATGTGTAGACCAACTTCCGGTCACTTTGGGGGTATCAGGCAGCACGATCAGCAGTGCCCCTGCATCGTTCTTTTCCGTATATGCAATCGGATATGTAGTGTTGCGAACGCACGCTAGTGGGGTACCGGAAATCCCGCGAAAGTGAGCCGAATATCCGGGCGAAATGATTTGAAAAAGGTCCTCCAGCTCTCTCGGAGCTTCTCTTGTTAAATCATACAAACTTCCCGAACCGTATATAAGCGAAGCATCTTTCCAGACACTCGCGAATACCATGTCTCCACTCGACCTCGCGTATGTTGGTGGGCGCCCATTTGCAAATATGACCAACACCCCAGATGCCGCGAACAAATTTCGGATTTCGTCAGCGCGACGGTTGATCGCTTCTTCCAATTGATGGGCGTATTTTTCGTCTAAATAGTACGCGCCTCGACTGGTCGTCGAATAGGGAAGTCCCTGAGCCTGAGCGGCGTGACGCCAAAGAACAACGTCGTGACCTAACATCGACAGACTGTCCCGAAACCCCGCTCTAGTGAGTCCCTTAGTTGCCGCCAAATTGACGTCGATCGCCAAGACATTTGTCATAGAGCCGTCCTCAAGCTTAACCGGCTCTAGGTTAGCAGCTTCACCACCAATTGCGCGATCTCCGCATGCGCCGCGTTCAGCGTTGCCGCGTCGGCGCGCGAGCCCGTCAGATAGGCCGCGATGACGATGGGTTTGCGGCCCGGCGGCCAGGCGATGGCCACATCGTTCACGGCCGCGCGGGAGCCGGTGCCCGTCTTGTCGCCGACTTTCCAGTCTTTCGGGAGTCCCGCGCGCAAGCGTTCGAGCCCGGTCTTCGAGGCCACCATCCAGCCGATGAGCGTGTCCTTGGCGGCGCGCGAAAGCACGTCGCCCGTCAGTAAGGTTTGCAGCGTTTGCGCCATGGCGCGCGGCGTGGTGGTGTCGCGCTGGTCGCCAGCGAAATTGGTGTTGAGGGCAGGTTCGATGCGGTCGAGCCGCGTGGTTTGATCGCCGGCCGACCGGCAGAAGGCGGTGAACGTCGGCGGCCCGCCGACGCGGGCGAGGACGAGATTGGCGGCGGTATTGTCGCTAAGTTCCACCATCGCCTGGCACAACTCGGCGATGGTCATCGACCCCTTGGCCAAGTTGGCTTTCACCGCCGGCGCATATTCCAGCAGATCCGCCTCGGTGAATTTGAGGGCCTCGCCGAGCTTCAGCTCGCCTTTATCCGAAAGCGCGAGGCACTGGGCCGCGAGCAGCCACTTGAAGGTCGAGCACATGGCAAAGCGCATGTCGGGCCAGTGGCCGACAAATTTCCCCGTGGCGGTGTCGATGGCGCCGACGCCGAGCATGCCTCCGATCCGTGTTTCGAGCGCGGTGAAGGGGTTGGGTTCGGCGGCGAGAACCGCCGTTCCGGCAAAACCGGTGACCGCGGCGACGGCGAGGAATAGGCGGCGTTTCATGATTAGATTTTCTGTATTTTCCGACACGTAACCATCCCTTGCGAGCCGGGCCCCTCGCCCTATACTGCGCGCCGAATTTCGGCGTGATAGGCGATTCACTCTGCTTGCCAGCCTGGGGAATCCGCGAACCGATAGGGCCGAGGACGAGTGCGTTATAGGAAAAAGACGTCTTCGAGATTCGAGCTCCGGCGGTAAGGGTCAGCTTGTCGGTGATATCATAATCGACCTGAGCGAAGCCCGAAATCTGCTTGTCCAGCGTATTGAACGGATCCTGGATGAAAAGGATGTTGCCGTTGATGGGCTCCTGACCGAACAGCTGGGTGAAGGAGCGCCCCCGATTGGCGACAATTTCTTGCGCCG
>JAIUPE010000034.1 GCA_020160875.1 Pseudomonadota bacterium | reverse complement strand
CTCGTGCCCGCATCCACCGAAGCCACGGCGCCGATTGTGCTGCCCGACGATTTCCGCGCCGCCGTCGCGTCGTATGAAAGCGATCTTCTCACGCGTGCGCTCCGCGAAGCGCGCCACAACCAGCGCGCCGCCGCGAAGCGCCTTGGTCTCGGGTATCACCAGCTCCGCAATCTGTTGCGCAAACACGGGCTCATGCCCGCGCGGGAAAAAGACTAAAGCGTGTCTCGGAAAAGTGGGACCCGGTTTTGCGAAAAGGACACGCGCCAAACAAAACCTAGAGCGCGTTCCGGCGAAGTGGAAGCCGGTTCGCCGTAGAACGCGCGACCAATTAAGAATCTAGGGCGTGTTGGCGATTCGACATGACTTCGACACGCCCTAGTGCGAACGATTTCGCCCTAGGGCGCGCGCGAAGACGCATAGGCCGCAATGTTCACCATATCCTCTATGGTGAGTGGCGCGACGGCGTCTTTCATCAGCGGACTCCAGGCGCCCGCGCGCGCGCCATGTTTCAGGTCGTAGAGGCTGCGCACGATGTAGCTCGGTGAGCGGCCCGCTAGTGCCGGGATCGGGCCTAGGCCCTTCAAGTCCGCGCCGTGGCAGATCGTGCAGGCGGCGCTCTTGCCCCCGCCCGTCTTCACATAAGCCTCGCCTTTTTTGATGCTGCCAGGCGGAACGTAAGCGACAAAGCCGGATCGCGGATCGCGCAGCTCTGTACGCGCACGGTCTTCGGGGACTTCGATGATCCGCGTGCCGATGGGCTCCCTCTCGTCACTATCGGCGACCAGCATCGACCCCGTCACGCGCGTTTTCGGGACCGTATCGCTCTCCACCACGCGGATCCAGGGCGTGAGTTTCATCGAGGCGAAGTACGTCGCGGCGACACGCACTTCCTCATCGTTGCTGATCTTTGACAGTGCGACCATGTTCGCCGGCGGCCCCATGGCCGCGACCGAACTCTTGCGTTTGCCGTCCCTGAAGTCGCGCACCTGCTGAACGATGTAGTCGACCGGCAATCCGGCGAGGCTCGCGTTCTCGGGTCGCCCCAAACCAGTGGCGAGGTGGCAATAACCGCACGCGAGCACGCCACCCGCGCGGCCTTTCGCAACGACGTCGGGCATTGGCGGATGATCGCCCGGGTGCCAGTCCGGCACCCCGCGCGACAAATCGCGGATTTCAGCCAGGGTCAGCACGACATCGCTGCCAGGAACCCGCTTCGGCATTGTGTCGGACGGCGGCGTGGCTGGTTTCGCGGCGGGAGGATTGACTGGATAGGCCCAGGGCGGAGGTTCGTCCTCGGCGGCGCTTGCCGCGACAGCGAAGGCAAAAGCCGAAAGAACCGAAAGCGCGGCGGCACGTCTCATGACCCCTCCCAAAGCCAAGTGGCGTTGGGCGGCAGAGTGCCAGGATTTCGCCGGGAGTTCTATGCTTGAGCCCCTAGTTGTCCTCTCCCGCGCTGCGCACGGGGACAGGACAACTAGGGGCTTGGATCGACGAATGCGGTGTTGTGAGCGGGGAAGACCTCGCGGCCTTTCAGCATGTAATCCCAATACAGACGCGGCAGGCCGTACTTCTTGATCAGCCAGTTCGGCGTGTTTTCGCGCGCAGGGTTCAGGGGCAGCGTCGGCGTCGGTTTGCCGCCGTAAATGAACTCCGCCATCAGCACCTTTGTGTACCCGGTCGTGAGCGGGCAGGCGGCGTAACCGTCGTAGGCTTCTTCGACCGCGCCGCCGCCGATGAGGTGGAGAAGGTTGCGCACCACGACCGGCGCTTGTTTGCGGATCGCGGCGGCGGTCTTCGAGTTCGCGGTAGAGGCCGCGTCACCGAGTCCGAACACATTCTTGAACTTCACATGTTGCAACGAGTGCGCGTGTACGTCGACGAATCCGGCGGCATTGGCAAGTGGACTTGCCTTTACGAAGTCCGGCGCACCTTGCGGCGGTGTGACGTGGATCATGTCGAAGGGTAGTTGCAGGCGCTGGCCCTGCTGGTCTCCCGTCAGGATCTCGAACGTCGCGATCTTCGCCGCGCCGTCGATCTCAACCAGGTTGTGCTGATACTTCACGTCGATGCCGTGCGCGGCGGCAATCTTCACCAGCTCGCGCGCGTAGAACGGCACGCCAAAGATCGCCGGCGTTTGCGTCAGGAATTTTACGTCCACGAACTGCCGGATACCTTTTCGCTTCAGGTAGTCGGCGGCCATGTAGGCGGCCTTCTGCGGCGCGCCTGGGCATTTGATCGGCATCGGCGGTTGAGTGAACAGGGTCCTCGCGCCGGGTTTGAGCGCCTGCAGACATTCCCAGGTATATTCCACCGTTTGCGGCGAATAATTGCTGCATACGCCGCCGTGATTCAGCGAGTCCCGTAGTCCCTTGATCGCGCCCCAATTCAATTGGAGGCCAGGGCAAACGACCAGATAATCGTAAGAGACCGTGCGGCCGGACGCGAGCGTCACCGTATTCGCTTCGGGCGCGAAAAGCGTGACCGCGTCCTTGATCCACGCCACGTCGGCAGGGATCAGATCGGCTTCGGTTTTGCGCGTCGCATCGAGGTCAAACGCGCCTGCGCCGACCAGCGTGAAGGCGGGCTGGTAGTAATGTTCTCGCGACGGCTCGACGATGGCGATATCGACATGCTCCCCGTGCCGGTGACGCTGCAGACTTGCGGCAACGGTGATGCCAGCGGCGCCGCCGCCGACGATAAGGATCTGGTGATGGATATTCGCCATGGAATGCTCCCGCTTGCGAGGAGCGCCGATATCACCACCCGCTAGATGTGGTTACAAGGCATGAAAATATTATTCGGCGCCCACGCATCATTTCCAAATGAAATGATGCGCAGACCTTAAAATCAGGCCTCGTCGATCGAGGCCGACGATGCCGGCGGGTAGGCCGGCGGGTAGGAATGAACATTTCCGTTCGGGTCCTCGATTGTGAAGGCGCCATTTTCTTCCGTCACGTAACCGCCGGTGAGCGGAACTTTCCCCGCGCCGCCGGGGATGTCGAGGATATAGGTGGGCTGCGCGAGGCCCGAAACGCGTCCGCGCAAGGATTTCACCAGGGCGCGGCCCTCATCCACCGGTACCCGGAACTGGCTCGTGCCCGGCGCGTAGTCGAGCTGGTGCAGGTAATAGGGCTTGATACGCGCCGCGACCAAGCCTCGCATGACGGCTTCGAGCGCGTCGGGCGTATCGTTCACGCCCTTGAGCAACACGGTCTGAGCAAGCAGCGGGATCCCCGCGTCGCTCAACCGTCCGCAGGCGGCGCGCATCGCCGGCGTCAGCTCATCGGCGTGATTGCAATGGATCGCGACGTAAACCGCCTTGCTGGTGGATTTCAGCGCTTTGACCAGCGCCGCATCAATACGCTCCGGGGCCGCCACCGGCACCCGCGTATGCACGCGGATGACCTGTACATGGGCGATATCGTCCAGTGCGCGGATGATCTCGCCGATGCGTCGTGCCGAAAGGACGAGCGGATCGCCGCCGGTCAGGATCACTTCCCAGACCGCCGGCGTCGCGCGGATATAATCCAGCGCCGCGTCCATTTCCGCCGGCGTCAACACACCCGCGCCGCCCACATCTTCGCGCCGGAAACAGAAGCGGCAATAGACCGCGCAGGTCAGTGTCGGCAGCAATAACGCGCGGTCGGGATAGCGGTGTACGATGCCTTTGACCGGGCTGTGTGCGTGATCGCCGATGGGATCGTCGTTTTCGCCTTCGGCGAGTGTGAGTTCGTTCACCGTCGGCACGAACTGACGCATCAGCGCCGGGGCCTTGGCCGAACTACGCAGGAGATCATGGATCGCGGGCGGAATGGCCACGGCATAACGCGCCGTCACGCGCGCGACATCGCCCGTCTCGCTTTCGGCGATGAGTCCGGCTGCGGCGAGGTCTGACGCTGAAGTGAGGGTACGCGGCGCGAGGCTGTTCATAGGTCCGTTTCGTTCGAATCAAGCGCGCGCCGTACGGCACGCGCCATGGCATCGAGCGTAAACGGTTTGTGCAGCAGCTTCACGCCCGGGTCCAGTACCCCATTATGCACGACTGCGTTGCGGGTGTAGCCGGTCGTATAAGGACTTTGAGACCCGGCTTGCGCCTGAGGGCGTCCTGGGCCAATTGGCGGCCCTTCATTTGCGGCATCACCACATCCGTGAAAAGCAGCGAAACGTCCGGGTTGCGGCTCAGCAACTCCAGGGCTTGTTCCCCGCTTTCGGCTTCCACGACCTTATAGCCAAGGTCGGCGAGACTCAGGTCCTGCGCCGGGGGCGCTTCCCGGCGCCGCGGTCGGCGCGGAAATCACAAATCCTGCGAAGAGTTTACCGCGCGAGTATCGAAGATAGAGGGGATTCATGGGCGGCGCGAGCGGACGAGGGATGCGTTGTCGTAGCAGGACGCGCCGTCATTGCATCAATAAACAGCCGGCTTCGCGTCCTGAGAGAAATGCAAACCCGCCGTTCTAGTGCGATCTCTCCGCTCTCTTTCGATGGGCGACGGCCTGTTCGACCATGGCGCGGCCGATCTCGCGTTCGCCCATGATCGTGACGTCGGCCCCTAAGCCTTGCAGATAGTCGACCTCCGCGTCCGAGTGGGCGCGTGCGACGATGAAAAGATCCGGATTCGCGGCCCGCGCCTGCTCCACGAATTGTCCCGCCTCGAAGCAATTGGGGACCGCCACGAAGACCGCTGTCGCTTCCGCAACGCGCGCGCCCATCATGAGTTCTGCCGGCGGCCGCGGACCCGTGACGACGGCGACGCCTTCTTCCTCGAGTGTGGCGACGATCTCTTGTTTCTCCTCAATCACGACAAAGGGGCGTGCATGTTCACGCAAGGCTTCGCCGATCACGCTGCCGACGCGTCCATAGCCGACAACCACCGCGTGCGCCGCAGGGCGTTGTGCTGTCGTGGGCGGGGGCGGGGCGTCGGGCGCGGCGACAGTTGGAAAGGCGGCGCGCAACCGCGGACCAAAGCGTCCGATCAGGCCGAACACAAAGGGATTGAGCAAGATCGAGATGATCGCGCCGCCGAGGATGAGATCGCGCCCCTGTGTGGGCAGTAAGCCGAGGTCGACTCCGAGCGTGGCCAGGATGAAGGAGAACTCCCCGATCTGCGCGAGACTCGCCGAGATCATCAACGCCGTATCAAGCGGGCGCTTGAACAAGAGCACGATGCCGAGCGCCGCGGCCGACTTTCCGACGACGATGATCAGCACCGTGGCGGTCAGGGGTAGGGCCTGCTCGATCAGGATCATCGGGTTGAACAGCATCCCAACCGCGACGAAGAACAACACCGCGAAGGCGTCGCGCAAGGGGAGGGTCTCGTTGGCCGCCTGATGGCTGAGTTCGGACTCGCTCATCATCATGCCCGCGAAGAAGGCGCCGAGCGCAAACGAGACGTCGAACAGCACGGCCGCGCCGTAAGCGGTCCCCAATGCAATGGCCAGAACCGATAGCCGGAACAGCTCGCGGGAGCCCGTATGGGCGATGTGATGCAGGATCCACGGAATGACGCGCCGTCCGGCGATCACCATGATCGCGACGAAAGCGCCGACCTTCATCAGCGTCACGCCGATCGCAAGGAAGATGTCGGTTGCGCCGACGGTGCCCCCCGCGGCCCCGCCCAGCAGCCCGGCGAACGGCGGCAACAGCACCAGCGCCAGCACCATCGCCAGGTCTTCGACAATGAGCCATCCCACGGCGATATGGCCCTGCGGTGTCGAGACCAGGTGCCGCTCCTGCAGCGCGCGCAGCAGCACCACGGTACTCGCGACGGACAAAGCCAGACCGAACACCACGCCCGCGCCCACGCTCCACCCCATCGCCGCGGCGAGGCCCATGCCCAACACGGTCGCGATGGTGATCTGAACCACGGCGCCGGGGATTGCGATGGCGCGCACCGACAAAAGTTCTTTTAGTGAGAAGTGAAGCCCGACGCCGAACATGAGCAGGATGACGCCGATCTCGGCTAGCTCCTGGGCCAGCGAGGCGTCCGCCACGAAGCCGGGCGTCTGCGGACCGACGGCGATTCCGGCGAGTAGGTATCCAACGAGGGGAGAGATCCGGAGGCGGTTGGCGATGGCGCCGAAGATGAACGCCAGAACGAGCCCGACGACGATGGTTGCGATCAGCGGTGTCTCGTGCGGCATTCCTTAGGGGTGTTCCTTATTTTTTGTAGTACTTCGCGAGGCGCTCCAGCGCGGCCTCGAGATAGGATTCCTTCTTGCAGAATGCAAAGCGTACAAAATGATCGGGGCCTTGGCCCTCATAAAATGCGCTGACAGGAATTGCGGTCACGCCCGCCTTCACCGTCATGTCGTGACAGAAGGCCACATCGTCGCCCTTGAAACCGAAATTCGCGACATCCGCTGTTACAAAGATGGTGCCTTGCGACGGCAGCACCTTGAATCCGATATCCGTGAGGCCTTTGGCGAGGATGTCGCGGCGACGCTGGAGAGAATCGCGGTAGCCGTAGAAGTAGGCGTCGTCCTTCTCCAGTCCGTACGCCACGGCCCACTGCAAATTCGGCGGTGTGGTGAAGGTGAGGAACTGGTGCGCCTTGGACACTGGGCCCAGCAGTGCCGGGCACGCGCTCACGTAACCCACTTTCCAGCCGGTCAGCGAGAAAGTCTTGCCCGCCGAGCCCAGGCGCAGGCAGCGCTCACGCATGCCGGGCAGAGTGATCAGCGAGATATGTTTCTGGCCGTCATAGACGAGATGGTCATAGACCTCGTCGCAGATGACATAGATGTCGTGCTTCTGCGCGAGGTCGGCGATGAAATCGAGTTCGTCGCGCCGGAACACCTTGCTGCACGGGTTCATCGGCGTGTTGAGGATCATCAGTTTGGTCTTGGCGCTGAAGGCCGCCGCCAGTTGTTCGCGCGGCAACTCCCACAGCGGCGGTATCAGCCGCACGATCTTTGGGATTCCTCCGGCGCGGCGGATCATCGGCAGGTACGAATCGTAGAACGGCTCGAACACGATCACTTCATCGCCCGGCTCGATCAGGCCGAGAAGGCACGCGGCAAGGGATTCTGTCCCGCCCGAGGTCACCATCACCTCGGTCCAGTCCACGTCCACGTTGAAGAAACGTTTTCCGTTGGCGGCCACCGCCTTGCGCAGCTCGGGCAGGCCCATCATCGGCGGGTATTGGTTGGACTTCTCCATGGCCTCGGCGGCCTTCGCGCGGACGTCGTCAGGGCCGTTGTCGTCGGAAAAGCCCTGGCCGAGGTTCAGGGCGTTATGTTCGGTGGCGAGTGCCGACATCACCGTAAAGACAGTGGTGGGCAGGCCGGACAGGACACTGTTGGTGGGCTTCATGGGCCGCACCTATAGGGCATGTTCCCCAGGGCTGTGAAGCGCAACAGAACAAATTTCCGACGCTACGCCCCTTGGACGCGGCGGCTTGCCGGCCAACTTTCAAGAACCAGCCCTAAAAAAGGCGGCCGCCGGAGGGGGACGGGAGACCCGGGCGGCGATCCAGATCGGGGCGCGGCACATGGGCGTCATGTCAACGCAACGTGGCGCCCACCAAAAAGTTCACTACCTTCTCGTGAAACACGCTATGAATGGTCATGTCGAAAGAATCCTTCCAAGTCCCGCTCCACGATGCCGCCCTCGACAATACAGTCACGGGCAAGGCGACTGTCCCCTCCGGCGAATTCGTCGATGCCCGGGTTGCGCCGCGCGGCAGCCTTGAAACCCTCAGTCACGCAGAAGTCGCCAAGCTGCTCGACCGTGGGCAGGGCGGTCTCTATCCGCTACTCAGGCGTTGTGCCCTCGCGGTCCTGAACGCCGGCAGCATCAGCGACGACGCGCGGGAACTGTTCGATAAGTTCCAGGACTTCGAACTCAAGATCATCCAGCAGTCCTTCGGCATCGAGTTGGAGGTCATCAACGCTCCGGCCATCGCCTTTGTCGACGGCGAGATGATCCGCGGCGTGAAGGAGCTTCTGTTCGCCGTTCTGCGTGACATCGTCTACATCTCGAACGAAGTGGTGGAGAGCGAGCGCTTCGATCTCTCGAAACCGGAAGGCATCACCAACGCGGTGTTCCATATCCTGCGCAACGCGCGCGTTCTTGGTGCTCAGAACAAGCCCGATCTGGTGGTCTGCTGGGGTGGCCATTCCATCAGCCGCGAGGAATACGAATACACCAAACGCGTGGGGTATGAGCTTGGTCTGCGCGGGCTCAACGTCTGCACCGGATGCGGGCCGGGCGCGATGAAGGGTCCCATGAAAGGCGCCAACATCGGGCACGCCAAGCAGCGTATCAAAACCGGCTGCTACATTGGTCTCACGGAGCCCGGGATCGTCGCCGCCGAGCCGCCGAATCCCATCGTCAACCAGCTCGTGATCATGCCGGATATCGAAAAGCGCCTGGAGGCTTTTATCCGCCTCGGCCATGGCATCGTCATTTTCCCCGGCGGCGTCGGCACCATGGAAGAGATTCTATTTCTCCTCGGCACGTTGCTCGATCCGGCCAACGCCGACGAGCCTATGCCGCTGATCTTCACCGGTCCTAAGTCCGCCGCCGCCTATTTCCAGCGCATCGACGAATTCATCGCGCTCACCCTCGGGCCCGAGGCGCGTAAACGCTACCAGATTATTGTCGACGACGAGGCCGCGGTCGGCCGCGCCATGGTGCGCGGGTTCGAGAAGGTGCTCGCTCACCGCAAGAAGGTCGGCGAGGCGTTCAATTTCAATTGGAACCTCAAGATCCCCGAAGGCTTCCAGCATCCGTTCAACGTCACCCATGAATCGGTCGCGAGCCTCGACCTCCACCTCAATCGCCCCGTGTACGAACGCGCCGTCGCTTTGCGCCGCTTGTTCTCGGCACTCGTGGCCGGCAACGTGAAGGAAACCGGGATACGCCAGATCGAGGAGAGGGGGCCGTTCCTGGTCCACGGCGACCGCGCGCTGGTCAAGCCCTTGGACGACCTGCTCGAGCAGTTCATCGCCCAGAACCGCATGAAGCTGTCCGGCGACTACAAGCCTGTGTATCGAATTGTGGCGTGAAGATTGCCCGCTGAGGGCGAATGGTGCTGCCGAGTAGGATTGAACTACCGACCTCCCCCTTACCAAGGGGGTGCTCTACCACTGAGCTACGGCAGCGACACCAGGATCGGAGGGCGCTCGGCCCTCCAAAGCGGCGCGGAACATGCCACAAGCCCTCTGGCGGTGCAAGCAACCGTCATATAGGTCTTATCCCCTGATTTTACTGCGATATCCCAGGACTGGGGAAAAGCGCCCATGACTTCCCGCGACCAAAAGCCGCCCCATAAGCCACAGGAAAAACCCTCCTCCGACGCCGCTAAGGACCGCCTCGCCGCGGCTTTGCGCGAGAACCTCAAGCGCCGCAAAGCGCAGGAACGCGCCCGCGACGCTAAAACCGAGCCAAAATCCGAAGATTGAGGGCCCCGTCCCCGTAAGCTACAAGCGGACCTCCACTCGCATTATTCGCCTTTAGGACCCCTTCGCATGTCCGTACTGCCCGATACCTGGATCCGCAAGATGGCCACGGAACACGGCATGATCACGCCGTTCGCCGACCGCCAGCACCGCGAAGGCATCATCTCCTACGGTGTGTCGTCCTATGGCTACGACGCGCGCGTCAGCCGCGAATTCAAGATCTTCACCAACGTCGATTCCGCCGTTGTGGACCCGAAGGACTTCTCCAACGCCGGTTTCGTCGACCGCGACACCGACGTCTGCGTCATCCCGCCCAATAGTTTTGCCCTCGCCCGCACCGTCGAGTATTTCAAGATCCCGCGCGACACCCTGGTGATCTGTCTTGGCAAGTCCACCTATGCGCGTTGTGGCATCATCGTGAATGTCACGCCGCTGGAACCCGAATGGGAAGGCCACGTCACCCTGGAATTCTCCAACACCACCACACTTCCGGCCAAAATCTACGCCAATGAAGGCGCCGCGCAGTTCATCTTCCTGAAGGCCGACAGCGTGTGTGAAACCTCCTACGCCGACCGCAAGGGCAAGTACCAGGGTCAGAAGGGCGTCACCCTTCCGCGCCTTTAAGCTCTCCATAGAAAGCACATCCATTGGACTCCATCCGTATCCTCGGCGGCAAACCTCTCCACGGTGAAATCGTCATCGGCGGCGCGAAGAACGCGGCGCTGCCGTTGATGGCCGCGGCGCTCCTCAGCGAGCAGCCGCTCACGCTCACCAACATGCCCGAGTTGGCCGACATCGGCACCATGGCGAACCTGCTCCGGCAGCATGGGGTTCGCATCGACCGCTCGGATTTCGGCGCCGGCAGCAACAGCGCCGAAGCCGGCCCCACCGGCCGTACGATGACTCTCACGGCCGACAAGATCACCTCCATCACCGCGCCGTATGACCTGGTGCGCCGCATGCGCGCCTCTGTTCTTGTGCTCGGCCCCCTGGTCGCGCGCATGGGCGAAGCAAAAGTCTCGTTGCCCGGCGGTTGCGCCATCGGCACGCGCCCGGTCGATCTTCACCTGAAAGCCCTCGAAGCGCTCGGCGCCAAGATCGAAGTGCAGTCGGGGTATATCCACGCCACTGCGCCCGGTGGCCTCAAGGGCGCCAACATCGTGTTCCCCAAGGTCACGGTGGGCGGTACGGAAAACCTCCTCATGGCCGCGGCGCTCGCCAAGGGCGACACGGTGCTTGAGAACGCGGCGCGCGAACCGGAAATCTCCAACCTCGCCGAATGCCTCAACGCCATGGGCGCGGACATCAGCGGCATCGGCACCGGCACGCTGCGGATCAAAGGCGTCTCGTCGCTCCACGCCGCGCGCGTGCCCGTTATCGCCGACCGTATCGAAACCGGGACCTATGCCATCGCCGGCGCCATCACGCGCGGCAAGGTGAAGCTCACCGGCACGCGGTATGAGCTTTTGGATTCCGTCTTCGCCGTCATGCGTCAGGCCGGCGTGATCGTGGAGCCGGGCGACAACAGCGTCACCATTTCCGCCGAGAAGGGCGACCTCGTCGGTGTCGATGTGATGACCGAACCCTATCCGGGTTTTCCCACCGACATGCAGGCTCAGTGGATGGCGCTCATGGCGACCGCGAACGGCGCCTCCATGATCACGGAAACCATTTTCGAGAACCGCTTCATGCATGTGCCTGAACTCACGCGCTTTGGCGCGGAAGTGAATGTGCACGGCTCTTCGGCGATCGTGCGTGGCCGCAAGAAATTGTCGGGCGCGCCCGTGATGGCCACGGACCTGCGCGCCTCCGTCTCGCTGATCCTCGCCGGCCTCGCCGCCGAAGGTGAAACGCTGGTCAACCGCGTCTATCACCTCGACCGCGGCTATGAACGTCTCGAGGAAAAGCTGGGCGCTTGCGGCGCTCACGTCGAACGCATCACCGGCGGCTAATAAATGAACGAGAGCACGGGACAGCGCCCGCGCTCCATCGTCCGCATCGAATTGGACGAGCGCTCGTTCCTGCGCCGTCGCCCCGAGGTCGAGCACGAGCGCGAAGTGGCGCTATTCGATCTGCTTGAAGAGAATTTATTCTGCTTGAAAGGCGAGGGGATCTGTCCCGGGCCTTATCACCTGCGCCTCGCCTTGCGCGAAGACCGCCTCGTCTTCGATGTCCGCGATACCGAAGACGCGTCGCAGAAGGAAGTGGCGCTTCCCATCCGGCCCTTCCGCATGGTGATCAAGGACTACTTCCTGGTCTGTGAAAGCTATTTCGACGCCATCAAGACCTCGTCCCCCTCGCAGATCGAGGCCATCGACATGGGCCGCCGCGCGCTTCACAACGAAGGCGCCTTGATGCTCGAGGAACGTCTGCGAGAACATGTCGATCTCGATCACAACACCTCGCGGCGCTTCTTCACGCTGCTCTGCATTCTCCATATGCGGGGCTAGCGGCATGCAGATCCTTCCCAGCGCCGTCCTATTCTGCTGTAACCTCAACGAAGTCCGTTCGCCCATGGCTGAAGGGATTCTCAAACGCTTCCACGGCAGCCGCATCTTCGTGGACTCCGCGGGTGTGCAGCAGGGCGGCCACGACCCATTTATGATCGAGGTCATGCGCGAGATCGGTGTCGACATGTCGCGTCACCAACCCAAAACCCTCGGCAACCTCGAGACCGACGCCTTCGAACTCGTGATTGCGCTCTCCCCGCAGGCCAAGGCCCGTGCCGAAGACCTTACCCGCTATACCCATTGCGAGGTCCGCACCTGGGACATCCCCGATCCCACCCGCGCCGAAGGCAACCGCACGGCGCGCCTTGCCGCCTACCGTCAGGTCCGCGACCAGATCCAGGCCAAGATCCTCGAGCTCTTCCCACCCGAAGACGATTAACCTTGACCAAATATGGGGGCATTCGCACATTGCGGGCGCATGACCTCACGTTTCATCCTCGCTTCAGCAAGTCCGCGCCGCCTCCAATTATTGGAGACGATCGGCCGTAAGCCCGATCTCGTCGCGCCGTGCGATATCGACGAAACGCCCAAAAAGGAAGAGACGCCGCGCGAGCTCGCCGCCCGTCTTTGCGTCGCGAAAGCCAAAGCCGCGGCCGCTGCGCATCCGGGCGCGCTGATCCTCGCCGCCGACACCGTAGTCGGTGCGGGCCGCCGTATCCTCGATAAAACGGAAGATGAGAAGCGCGCACGCCAGATCCTCGCGCTCCTGTCCGGCCGCCGCCACCGCGTCTACGGCGGCATCGCCGTCGTCGCGCCCAATGGCAAGATCACCTCACGCGTCGTCATGACCCAGGTCATGTTCAAGCGCTTGGGAGACGCCGAGATCGACGCCTACCTCCAAACCGGCGAGTGGCGCGGCAAGGCCGGCGCCTACGGCATCCAGGGCCACGCCGGCGCCTTCGTGCCGTGGATTAACGGCTCGTACACAAACATTGTCGGCCTGTGTGTCCACACCGCCGAAAAGCTCCTGTTGGGCGCATCCGCCTAGCCCCGTCCAGGGCCTGTTCATTAAGCGGAGATTAACGCGAAACCGGCACGATAGATTCGCACCACCCTCTCTCGTGCGACGGGATCACTATGGCCGGGCCAGAGCCCGATGTTTTCAACGCGGTGTCCGGTATGGCCGCGTTGCAGACGTCGATGGACAATCCTCACAACCGCTTCAATGCGGGCGCGGGCAGCGCGGCCGAGCGCCTACGCGCGCGCGCGCCGGTCGAGGTTCAATGCCGCCCCAAGTTCCCGCTCTCGCACGGCGACGGTGTGTTCACCATGGGCTCGTGTTTTGCCCGCAATGTCGAATATGCACTGATCGCCGCCGGTATGCGCGTACTGCCGGAGAAGTGGGATTTCCCATCCGAGTTTTTGCACCCCGACGCCGCCGCGCGCGCGCGCGTGGCCACGGGTGTCCATCACCACGTCATCCTGCGCTCGGTTCTCAACCGGTACACGCCCGCCTCGATGCTCAACGAGTTCCAGCGCGCACTTGAACCGGACACCTTCCGCGCGCCGCAGAAGGGCCTCGTGCATATCGACGAAGATCAGTGGTTCGACCCGCACACCAAGGACACCGCCTTCCAGGGCTTGCGCGAAAGCCTCATGGTGCGCTTCCTGGTCGACGAAGCCGCCAAATCCATGGTCCAGGCGCGCGCGATTTTTCTCACACTGGGTCATACCGAAACCTGGTTCGATTCCGAGACAGGCCTCGTGCTCAATGTCGCGCCGCCGCCGCTTTTGATCCGCAAGTCCCCCGATCGCTTCCGCTTCTTCAACGCGACCTATCCCGACGCCCTGGAAGCCCTCGAACAGATCTTCGCGCTCGTATCGCGCCATATCCAGCCCAGCATGAAGTTCATCGTCACGGTTTCGCCCGTTCCGCTCAACACGACGTTCACCGCCAGGGACATCGTGGCGGCCAACACCTATTCCAAGTCCACGCTGCGTGCCGTCGCCGAGACCTTTGCCGCGCGCCATGACACCGTCGATTACTTCCCCAGTTATGAAATGGTGATGTCCACCCATCCCGATCTCGCCTGGGAGGCCGACCGCATGCATGTGCCCCAGGCCCTCGTGCAATCGATCATCACCCGTTTCATGGCGTGTTATTTCACGGAGACCGCGCCGCGGGCTTCGGGAAAGCCCGCCAAGATGCCGGCGTGAAGGGACGGTCCCCGTGAGCCGCATTTCGCTTCTGCTTCCACTTTTCCGGCCGAACGTCAAAGCCACGTTCGAGAATTGGCAGGGCGGGCGCATCTACATCGAGAATTTGGCGCGCGTATTGTCAGACCTGCCGGACGATGAACGGCCGGCCATCTATGTCACGAGCGACGAGGGCGTCGACCTCCCGATCCTACGCGCGCTGTTCCGCGAGGCGGCGGTCGAGGGCATCTTCCGTCCCGACGGCTATCCGGTCCTGTTGAAACCGCCGTTGATGGCGTCGCTTCTTGACGAAAATAACCAGCCGCGCACCGCTGAAATCCGCGCCTTGCTCGCGAACGTCGATGTCACCTTCCCCGTCCTACAGGCGGATGTGAACGTGCCCCATGGCCTTCATTGGATCCCGGATTTTCAGCACAAATATCTGCCCGAGATGTTCAGCCACGATGAACTTACCCACCGCGACCGGAATTTCGAGGCGATCACGCAGCGCCGCCGCTTCCTGCTCCTCAGCAGCAAGACGGCCGAGGCCGATTGCAAACGCTTCTATCCGAACGCGCGCGCGCACACCTTTATCTGGTCCTTCGCCAGCAGTCTGGAACCTCTTTCCACGCCGCCGCCCGACTGGTGCGCCCGTCACGGCATCCCGGAAAAGTTCCTGTTCGCGCCCAACCAGTTCTGGAAGCACAAGGATCACGAGACGCTGTTTCGCGCTTTTGCCCGCGCGCGGGCCGCGAGCCCCGACCTTGCGTTGGTCTGCACCGGTGCGGGTATCGACTACCGCAATCCCGAGCTTTACGGCGAGCTACGGGCCTTCATTTCGGCACATGGCCTGGACGGCTGCGTTCATTTCCTCGGCGTGGTGAGCAACGACGTTCTCGTTCAGCTTTTCCAACACGCCGCGGCCGTCGTGCAGCCTTCGCGGTTCGAAGGCTGGAGCACCGTGGTCGAGGATGCGAAGGCTCTGGGTCGCCCGCTCTTTGTCTCGGATCTGCCGATCCATCGCGAGCAGGCGGGCTCGGCCGTCTCGCCTTTTCACTTCTTCCGCGCCGGCGACGTCGAGGATCTTACGGTGAAACTCAGCGCGGCGTGGCCTGATTTACGACCCGGCCCCGATCCCGTCGCCGCGCAAAAGGGACAAGAACGGCGCCGGGCCCGCGCCGCGGAAAGCGCCCGGGCCTTCATGGCGATCGCGGCCGAAATTCGCGCGCAAAAAACGGCGGCGCCCGCATTCGTGGATTCCCTCGATCTGGGTCGCCTCAACATTCTCGCACTCGAGGAAAACGCCGCCCGGCACGAAGCGGTCATCGTTGCGCAACACGACGACCCATCGCCCGCGGTTCAACGGCTTCTCGAAAGCACCTACCTGGACAAGGACCGCGCGGCGGCCTTTGAACGTTTTCAGACCGGTCACGAGTTCCAAACCATGCGGCGCCTGTTCGAGATCCTCGGCGTCCAGCCTGGCATGCGCGTGTGTGAGATCGGCGGCGGCGCGGGCTTTCTGTCCTGGGCGCTTGTTCAGGCCGGCTTCAAGGACGTCACGCTCGTGGAACCGAACGGCGAATTCAATACCGGGACCGGTTATCTGCGAACGCGCGCCGATGGCGCGGGCCTGCGTATTCATAACGACCTGCACGCCTGGCATGCGGACGACGCGCGCTATGACCTCATCCTCACCAAAAACTGTATCCATCACTTCAAGAACATGACCCAGGCGGCCGCCGCCATCCGTCAGAAGATGCGTCCTGGCGCCCGCTGGTTCGCGTTCCGCGAACAATTCGCCGACACGCCGCGGGAACTCTACGAACTGCTCGCCGCGCACCCCTATTGCCAGAAGTACGGCCTGTACGAATGGGCCTATCCGGCCTCCCACTATGTCGAAGCGTTGGAACTCGCCGGTTTCAAGCTGGGTGCGGCCTTACCTGCCGGCTACGCCAACCATGCGCTGGCCGCTTACCGCAACGATGCCGGCGATGCCGAGGCGCGCCACCTCACCGCGCAGGTCGACGAGCTTCTGCAAAAGGGTCCGCACGGCACCGTCAATGCATTCTGGAACGAAGTCGCCCGCAATCGCGCAGGCAACGGTGCAACGCTCCGTTTCTTCTCGCGGCCGCCGCTGATGGTTTTCGATCTCCAGGCGGTCTGAGCATGCAGGACACGGACGTCTCACGCGTTGCTTGGGTTACGGGCGCCGCCGGCTTCATCGGCCCGCATGTGGCCGCGCGCCTGGAACGGGACGGCTGGCGCGTTGTCGGTATAGATCGTGCTCCGATGTCCAATCCGTCCGGCATCGTTGGTGAAATCGCGCCGTCGGTCCTCGATCAGGCCGCGCGCCGTGCGGGACCGCCGGCCCTCGTCTTTCATGCCGCCGGCGCCGGCACGGTCGGCGCGTCTGCGCGCGATCCCGCCGCCTCGCACCATGATACCGTCTCGTCCGTGCAGACCATGGTCGGCTGGCTCCGGGCACATGCCCCCGGCGCGCTGTTCATCCTGCCCTCCAGCGCGGCGGTATACGGCAATGCCGGCGCCCGGCCTCTGGCCGAAGAGACACCTCTCGCGCCCATCTCGGTGTACGGCCGTCACAAGAGGGACGCCGAGGACGCGGCGCTCTCGGCTGCGGACCAGGACCTGCGTGTCGCTATTCTGCGTCTTTTTTCCGTGTACGGTCCGGGTCTGCGCAAGCAGTTGCCGTGGGATCTCAGCCGCAAACTGCGCGCAAATCCCGCGCGCCTCGAGCTGT
The DNA here is from genome assembly GCA_020160875.1 of Pseudomonadota bacterium. GTDB lineage: Bacteria > Pseudomonadota > Alphaproteobacteria > Rhodospirillales > Rhodospirillaceae > SHVO01. The sequence continues at coordinate 12,529 of JAIUPE010000034.1, read as the reverse complement.
CCGGCACGGGTGACGAGACACGCGACTTCTTCGCGGTATCCGACGTCGCCGACCTTGTCGCGTTCCTCGCGCGCGGCGTCGGGCCCGCACCCTGCGTGGTCAACGGCGGAACCGGAATCGCAACACGCATCGACGCCTTTGCCGCGGCTTTTGCCGAAGCGTCCGGTGCCGCGCCGGTGATCGCGTTCAATGGTGAAACGCGCGCCGAAGACCCCAAGCACCTTTACGCGGATACCTCACGGCTTACGGCCCTCGGCTTCATGCCGCGGGGCCGGTTGTGTCCGGGATTGCGGGCGTATGCGGAGTGGCTAAGGAAAGCTTAGGTGAACGCGAACCCGATGCCGGCGCCCGCATACCAGTGCGCTTCCGGTTCTTCACGGAAAAACAGGAAACGGCGATTTGTCTCGGCGGCGAAGCGCGTCAGTTTGTCGGTGACATGCGAATTGTCGCCGATGATGACGCTGCCGGGATGCAGCAGGTGCGCGATGGTTTTATATTCCGCGTATTCGTAGTCGGCGCTGTGATCGCTGTCGTTGATGAAGACATCGATTGGTTGCGCCAGGCTGCGCAGCGACGCGATCGAATCACCGATCAGGAGCGCGCCATGTTCGGCGTAGGAGCCATTCAAAAGATAACCGGCGTTCGGGTTGATGTCGGTGCCTAGGTATCGGCCGGAATGACCCTCGCGCGTATTGCGCTTCAACGCGGCACACAACAACAATGCGCCGAGACCCTTATCGACCCCCGTTTCCACGACAAGACGGGGCTTAAGGGCGCGCAGCACGGCGTACCAGCCAAGACGCCGGGCCCACCGGGCCACCGGATCCGCGAGCGCCGCCATCTCGGCGGGAAGCCGCGCCAGAGTCTGAGTGTAGTGCGCCTGGAGCGCCGCATCGGCGTCGGGCTCGGCGAGATATCCTTGAATTTCGGTGATCGGGCGTTCCGTCACGACGGAGATAACAGCGGCTAGATGTGCGCGATTCAGGGGCGTCAAATCGTACGTATAGTTCGTGTCTTCCTTGGATGCGACCAGCCACTCCATGAATTGCTGGACGCGCCGGCCGATCACGCGCGATGCGGTTTCCGCGCGCGCCGGCAGCCGTGAAAGGCGCGTGGCGATTCCCGCTGGCCTCGTGCTGGCCGCCATGGCGCCGGCGGCGCAAAGAATACTCACCGCGTCCCGCGCGCCGCCTTGCGCGCTGATCGTGGCGGCAAGCCGCAGTGGCTCGCCCGGCGGTGCATATTTCAGCGATACTTCGCCGTTCGCGGCGTCAAGCTGCAGGCTCACGCCGCCTGTGCGGTCGGAAAGCGTCAGGGGCGTCGTCGTCACGTTTGCCACGCGAAGACGGTCAGGATGAATTTTTCAGTCCGGCAATATTCGAAAGGCGGCGTGGTTTCAGCCGGCATCCAGGTCGCCTGGTGCAGGTCGCCCAGCACGTACCGGAAACCAAGCTCTTCAAGCCGCGCCAGCATGCGTCCGATTTGTACCGGGCCGCCGTCCATGGCGTGGACTTCCATCACGATGTTGCGCACGTTTTTCAGGGCGGCGCCGCAATCCTCGACCAGTGCGAATTCCGCGCCTTCCACGTCCAGCTTCAGAAGATCGATCGGCACGTTCAAATAGCTCTTCAACCGTACTGAAGGCACCTTCACGGCGTCCGCTTGGCCCTCGGCCACATGTCCGGCGTCGTCGCTGCTCTGCGCGAAGCTGACTCCATTTTCGTGGGTCCACACGGCGGCGGCGATCACTTCAATATCCGAGGCGCCGAACGATGCGAAATTCGCGCGGCAGATCTCCGCGAGCGCCGCGTCGGCTTCGAACGCGGTGACGCGCGCCGCCGGAAACCGTTCCTTGAAGAAAAGCGAAGCGAGCCCAATATGCGCGCCGCAGTCCAGGACGACCGGCGCGGCGCTCGTGGTCCGGAAATTATACAGCCGCTGGCCGAAAATCTGGCGCGTTTGGTGGTAGAAGCTGTGCAAGTCCGCGTAGTGGATGACCCGGGTGCCGGCCATGAACATACCCGGTTTGCGCCGCGGCCAGGTGGCGACCGCCTGCGTCAGGTTGTTCGTGATCTCGAGAAGCTGCTGGGTCAACATCCGCGCGCGTTTCAGGCAAGTTGCGTCGGATTAATCGTTTAGACACCTTTAGTTAATTATATATGAGTCGCGGGTGTCTCCCGGCTTCTGGGCGACGCTTCTCGGCATTTCCACGGCCCAACTGAGGCGTCTCGTGCCCCGTTTCCTTCAGGTCAACACCTTCTATCCGGACTACCTGATGGACTTCTATGCGGCGCGTCCGCACCTTCAGATTGCGTCCTACGCCGAGCAGATGGACACGCTGCTGGACGATGAGTTCTCCGGCACCCATATCTGGACCCGGCCCCTGAAAGCCCATGGCTTCGAGACCCTCAACGTCATCGCCAATAATCCGTTCACTCAGCGCGCTTGGATGCGCGAGAACGGCTATCAGGTCGGCGAGAAGGTGGATTCCGCCTTCGCGACGCTGCGTCAGATTCACGACTTCGCGCCCGATGTCTTTTACACCAACGACGTGGTCACCTTTCACGCCGGCTTCTTCAAGGCCGTCGAGAAGCGACCGCCGGTGATCGCGGGCTGGCGCGGCTTTCCGCTGCCGGCCAACGCCGATCTGTCGGCTTACGACCTGATCCTCACCAGTTTCGATCGCATGTTCGGTGAGGCGAGGTCCAAGGGCGCGAAGCATGTCGAGCGTTTCCATCCCGGCTTCCCGGATGAATCACCGGTCCTGCGCGAGCCGCGCGAGATCAAATACGATGTCGTGATCTCGGGCTCTGTGACCACCCAGCATCTGCGCCGGATTCAGCTCATCAACATGATCCTGGAGATGAGCCAGGAAACGCCCGGCTTCTCCGTCGGCCTCTTCACGCCGCGCCCACAGCCGCTGTCGCCCTACGCGCAGCAGATCAACAAGGGCGCCCGCTGGGGCGTCGAGATGCTGCGGACGATCCGCAGCGGCCGGATTCTCGTGAATATCGATGTGGATGCCTTCGACGGCCAACCGCCGAATATGCGGCTGATCGAGGCGACCGGATCGGGAGCGTTCTTGCTCACCACCCACCACCCCGAGCTCGTGAATTTCTTCGAGCCGGGCGATGAGATCGAAACCTTCCGCACGCCGCAGGAGCTGTTTTCCAAGATCAACTACTATCTTGCGATGCCCGACCGCGCCGACGAAATCGCCCGCCGCGGTCAGGAACGCTGCATGCGTGAGCATTCGCGCGGGGGCCGCGCCGTCTGGTTCGCGGACCTCATGCGCAAGGCGTTGGAGCGCGCGTGATGGCCGCAAAAATCTCGCTCATCACGCCCACCTTCAACCGCGCGTCCACGCTGGCCGCGACCCTCGCGTCCCTTGAAGCGCAACGCGGCCGCTTCGATCTTCAGTATGTCGTGGTCGATGGCGGTTCCACCGACGGCACGCTTGACCTTTTGAACGCCAAGAAGCGGCTGATCAGCGACTGGGTCTCGGAGCCCGACGGTGGCATGTACGACGCCATCGCCAAAGGTTTCGCGCGGACCGACGGCGATATTCTGGGTTGGCTCAACAGCGACGACACGCTGTTTCCCTGGGCCTTCGATCTCATCACCCGCATCTTCAACGATGTGCCCGAGATTCAATGGATCAGTACGCTGACCCAGGCGGCTATCGATGCCGACGGGGACATTCGTTATCTCCGCAAGGTCCCGGGCTATGCGCAGCAGGCTTTCTTCGACGGCGTCTATTTTGGCTTCGGCGGCGCCGGTGACCGGCACGCCACCGACTTCATCCAGCAGGAATCCACATTCTTTCGCCGCTCCTTATGGGAACGCGTTGGGGAACCGGCGCTGCGCAGCCAGTCGCTCGCCGGTGATTTCGCGCTCTGGACCGCCTTCATGGGCGAGGCGCCGCTTGTGGGGGTCGATGCGCCGCTTGGCGCCTTCCGCATTCACAGCGCCGGACAACTCAGCCGTGGACAGCGCGAGAGGTATGTGGACCAATGTAAGACCGCGCTCGACGCGGCGCGTGGCAAGTTGAACTACACGCCACGCGCCATCGAGGGCGCGGCGACCTATACCGGGATTTATGCCGAGAAGCGCGCGCCCGAGCAGGAACAAAGCGCCTGGCATGTGGTCGAACGGCAATTCCATGTTCTGCCGCGTGGCGATCTGAAGACGGCGCTTAACCAGCGGCTCGTGTTCTAAGAGGGAATGACGCATGGAAATTCCGAAACTGGCGGCTGAACGCATGATGTGGGCGTTGATAGAATCGGTGAAGGATTTCGCCGAAGCCAATCCCGAGCGCATTTCGCAAAAGCGGCGCTTCCCCAGCGCACTGCTGGAGCTGCTCGAAGATATTGGCTTCCGCTGCATCAATATCGGCGAGCCACTGTTCCGTGACCACCACCGCAGTTTCTGGCAGATGGGCTTCTCCTTGGTGCCCGTGGATCGCCCCGAATTCCAGTACGGTTCTTTCAAGTAACGAGCGACCTTGCGCATTCTTCAGATCAATACGCTTGATGTGCAAGGGGGTGCGGCCCGCGCGGCCTACCGCCTGCACCGCGGTCTCGTGTCTATCGGCGCGAACAGCACGTACTTTGTGCGTGAGAAACGTACGCGCGACGACACCGTGCGCAAGTTCATTCCCGACCCATCGCCGGATGCGGCCGCTCACCGCGCGCGCGCGAAAGCGGCGCTCGACGCGGCCTACGATGTTTATAAGAATACGCGTAGTCCCGACATTGAGCAGTTCAGCCAAGAACGCGTCGACGGGGACGAGAATTTCTTCATCCAGCGCCCGCGTGCCGACATCATCAATCTTCATTGGGTCGCGGGCTTCGTCGACTATCCGCTCTTTTTCACGCCGCAGCGCATCGACGTGCCGGTGGTCTGGACCCTGCACGATATGAATCCCTTCACGGGGGGCTGCCATTTCGACCAGGAATGCGGACGCTTTCAAACCCGCTGCGGCGCCTGCCCGCTGCTCGGTTCCACGGAGCAGGAAGACCTGACGACGCGCATCTTTGACGCCAAACAGCGTATCTTCGCGGGCTGGCCTGACGATCGTTTGCATATCGTCGCGCCCAGCAACTGGCTTGTGGATGTCGCGAAGTCCAGCGCCCTGTTCGGCAAATACGACGGCACCTGCATCCCGAACAGCATCGAGACCGATCTTTTCAAGCCCACCGAGAAAATGGCGGCCCGCGCCGCGCTCGGCCTGCCGCAGAACGCGCGGATCGTTCTGTTTATGTCGCATCAGGTCAGTCTCGCGCGCAAAGGTTTCCGCGAGCTCGTGCAGGCCTTGGCACTTGTCCCCGGCAATCAGGACATTCTCCTCATCGGCGTCGGCGACAAGACGAACGTCGCTATCGATGCGCCCATCAAGGTCGCCATGGTGAACTACATCGGTGACGATACAACGGTGGCCGCACTCTACAGCGCCGCCGATGTGACGGCGGTGCCCTCCAAGCAGGACAATCTGCCCAACACGATGCTCGAATCCATGAGTTGCGGTACGCCCGTTGTCGGTTTTGACGTCGGCGGCATCCCAGACATGGTGAAAGAGGGCGAGACCGGGTTCCTCGCGCCGCCGGGCAATATTCCAGGCCTCGCGGGCGCCTTCATGGCCGCCTTTTCGGATGGGGATCGTTTGCGGGACTGCGGCGTGCGTGCCCGTGCGCGCGTCGAAGCGATCCATGCGCCGCAGGTGCAGGCGAAGGCCTATCTGTCGCTGTACGAAAAATTGACCGCTGGCCGCCGCTAGCGTTTTCCGAAAACCGTCAGGCCTTGCGCGTCGCGGTGCGTCAGCAGCGTGACGGCGTTCGCCATCATCTCCGCGTGATCCTTTGACGGCGCGGTGAAGAATTTCATCGCCCGATCCGACATGCGTTTGTGAAAATCGGCCTCCGTCGCCGGCGTCCGTTCACGCTTGTTGGTGACGAACTCGATGTATTCCATCACCTCCTCGTGCACGATCGTCAGTAGCTCTTGATCGATCGCGAAGCCTTCCGAGCGCAAGAGGAAACGAATCAGCGTGGGGGAGTAGACGTTGATATGGCCGTAGCTGAGGCAGTGTTCGTAATTCTTATCGACGCCCTGCCGGTAATCGAGCGGCACTTCGATCAGATGGCGCGGCGCGACGCGGCGCAGCTCGCGCAGCAACACTCGCTCATATTCGACGTGCTCGAGCACATGACACAGGATGACGGCATCGAACGCGTCGTCGTCGTAGGGGATCTCATAGCCGTTGAACCACGATGCCTTGGTCAGGCCCGGAATGCCGCGCCCTTCGATGGCTGCAATGCCCGAGCGCGAGATTTCGAGGGCATGGAACTCCTCGCCGAAGCCCATAGACTGCAAGTGCTTAAGCACGCTGCCTTCGCCGGCGCCGACTTCCAGCACCCGCCGGGGCTTGAAGCCGGCGCGGTTGCAGACTTCGGCGAGGTTCCTGGCTTTGAATTTAGCGCCGAGATCGCGCCATGCATTCACGCCGTCGTAGAACTCGTCGTAGTCCGCCGACACAGCGCTCTTGAGGATGATCTCGGTGGTCGGATGGCTCACGGCGCGTCCCTTGGGTTGGCTTGCCCACAGCATGTCAGATAGAGGCGTTGGGTGTCTTTTTTGTTAACTTTTTGCTGGTAGCTAAAGGCATGGTGCAATCCATCCGAGTCCGCCCATGATCCTGTCTCTGACCCACAAATTCCTGTTTATCCATGTCTATAAAGTCGCGGGCACGTCGATCGTGCAGGCGTTCGGCAATAAGGATATTCGAAAGATACTCGGGAAGGAGCATCCGCGCACGATGGACTTGTTTCTGCGGTGCTCAGGCGTCAATCCGCGCTTCGTGTGGATGCACGATCATGCCCTGGCCAAGGACTTGCGCTCCATGATGCGAGCGCAGACATTCAATTCTCTCTACAAGGTCGGTTTTGTCCGCAATCCCTGGGACCTCCAGCTTTCGCTGTATAAATACAATATCAAATATCCAAAACTTCAAGTCGCGAAACAGGATTTCAGTTCGTTCGAGCGGTTCATCATGTCGGCGGCGGACGACGAATTCCCTATGGGCCAGCAGAAGCGTTTCCTGTTTGACGACGAGGGGACTCAACTGGTCGACTTCGTTGGGCGATATGAAAACCTGGAAAATGACGTGCGTACGATGTGCCGCCGGATCGGACTTGAAGATACCGAACTCGGGCATCACAACGCGACCGAACATGCGCACTGGTCCACCTACTACACGCGTGAGATGTTCGATAAGGTGCGCCGTCACGCGAAGGCTGATATCGCGGCCTTCGGCTACGCCGACGATCCGGCGGCCTACGCAATTCACTAAGTTCGGGAACCATGGCGACAATTCTGGTGACAGGCGGCGCGGGCTACGTCGGCAGCCACGCATGCAAGGCGCTGGCGCGCGCCGGGCATGTGCCGGTTACCTATGACAGTCTGATCCGCGGTCACCGCGAACTTGTGAAATGGGGGCCGCTCGAGGTGGGGGATATCCACGATCGGATGCGGCTGGCCGAGGTCATGAAAGTCCACCGACCCTCGGCGGTCATGCACTTCGCCTCATTCATCTTTGTCAATGAATCGGTCGCGCAGCCTGATCTGTACGAGCACAATATCGTCGGTGGCACGCAGACCCTCGTGGACGCCATGGCCGGCGCGGACGTGAAGGCGCTCGTCGTCTCCAGCTCCGCGGCCGTGTACGGCATTCCTTCGTCTGTGCCGATTAGGGAAGACGCGCCCTGCCGGCCCGTCAATCCTTACGGGGCCGCGAAGCTGAAGATGGAACATCTGCTTGCGCGCGCGCAGTGCGATCATGGCTTGTCCTGGGTGGCCTTGCGTTATTTCAACGCCGCCGGCGCAGATCCCGAGGGCGAAACCGGCGAATGGCACGAACCGGAAAATCACCTCATCCCGTTGGTGCTCGACGCCGCGCTCGGCAAAAGCGAGGCCATCACCATCCATGGCGACGACTATCCGACGCCGGACGGAACCTGTGTGCGGGACTACATTCACGTCATGGATCTCGCCGATGCCCACCTTTTGGCTTGGCGCTATGCGATTGGAAACCGTGGCGGCGCGGCCTTCAATCTCGGCACCGGGCACGGTGCGTCGGTTCAAGACGTCGTGACCACGGCGCGCAAGGTAACGGGGCGCAATATACCTGTGCGGCTGGGAAAGCGCCGTGAAGGCGACCCGCCGGCGCTCGTGGCGGATTCTACAAATGCGCAGCGCGTGCTCGGATGGGCGCCCCGCCGCTCGGATCTCGCATCTCAGATTTCCGATGCCTGGTCGTGGCAATTGTCTCTGTCGCGCTAGCGCGTCAAGTCTTCCAAGCGTCGACGACGATGGACATCACGCGGCGCGGGTTTGCGACGCGGGCATCGTGATCGGGCGTACGTTTCACGAACCCTAGGGAATAATCGATCGGATTCATCACCGATACGCCATCGGTTTGGATGTAGTGAAGCATCCGGACAGATCCGTTCGTCGCGAACGGCGAACGGTCGAACAGCGCTCTTACGGTTTCATAGCTCGGAAACCAAACATGGCCTCCGTCGATCACGCGCCCATTCTCGAATTTGCCGCCGCCGCCCGGATCGAAGACGATGTCTCCGCTTTCATTGAACACCGAGCGGTTGCGCAGGATGTCGCAGCGGTAGTCCGGAACGCTGAGGCGAAATAAACCGCCGGGCTTTAGGACTCGGTGAATGTCCGCGAAAATCGGACCAATCGCCTCATAGTAAATATGCTCGAATACGTCTTCGGCTTGGTAAACCGCGATGCGCCCCGCCTCAATCGGCATAGGTCGCGTTAGGTCGTGCGCGATATTGCGTGGATTGGCCTGATTCAGCGTCAGCCCGATATGCGTATGATACTGGGGCGCGTTCGAAAGCAGATCGCCCGCATAAAGCTTATCTGTCGAAAGGTTGTCCCAGGTGGCGATGGGCTGCATGCCAGGCTCCGGCCCGCTGAAAACAAAACGGCGCCCCACCGTCGGGCAGGGCGCCGAATCTTGCAAGATGAAAGTGCGGAGCTTAGATGCCGCAGGTTGCTTCGGCGCCCGTGAGGTTGTAGCCACTTTCATCGATGTTCAGCTTTTCGACGACGCCGTCGTTGACGATCATCGAGAAGCGCTTGCTGCGCGTGCCGAGGCCCGCCTTGCTGACGTCGAATTCGAGACCGAGGGCGTGGGCGAATTCGCCGTTGCCGTCTGCGAGCATCAGGACCTTTTCGCCAACATTCTGGGACTTGCCCCAAGCGTCCATGACGAACGCGTCGTTCACGGCCATGCAGGCAATGGTGTCCACGCCTTGGGCTTTGATCTTGTCGTAATTCGCAACGTAGCTCGGCAGGTGCTGCTTCGAGCACGTCGGGGTATAGGCGCCCGGTACGGCGAAGAACACGACTTTTTTGCCTTTGAAAATTTCGTCGGTCGAAATTTCCTTCTGGCCGTCTGGTCCCATCACGCGGAACTTGCCTGCCGGCAGCTTGTCGCCTTGTTTGATCGCCATGGTGTCCTCTACAATCGGGGGAGTTAAATTGATACGCCGCGAGGGCGTGCCAATCTAGGCGCCTCGCTTCTCATTTTCCAAGCCTTTCGTGGGCCTTCATGGACAATCTCGCACATCTGCCGGACTACTTCCGGCACCGCCGCACGGTTGAAGAGAAATCGCCCATATGGGCCGATGGATCGCCGGTGCCTTGGATCAGTTACCCAGCCATCAGCTTCCTCAATCAGTTGGATTTCTCGCAAAAACGCGTCTTTGAGTACGGCGCTGGGAACTCCACGCGTTATTGGTCGCGCCGGGCCAAACGCGTCGTTTCGGTCGAACACGACCGACCGTGGTTTGAGCTGGTGAAAGCGGAAAACCTTCCCAATACCGAAATCTTTTTTGCGTCGGAGCGGGAGTATGTCGAACTGATCGCGAAACATGCCCCACACGACGTCATCGTCATCGACGGGCGCTGGCGATATGACTGCGCGATGAATTGCCTCGCTTATTTGTCATCCGACGGCATGGTGATCCTCGACAATTCCGAGCGCTATCCGGTCATGACCGAACATTTCCGCGCCAACGATCTCATTCAGATCGACATGATCGGTCACGGGCCGCAACATAGCCATGTCACCAGCACATCGTTTTTCCTGAGGCGCTCGTTCGCGTTTCCGCCCGCGCAGTCCATCCAGCCTCACCATGGACCGGGCATGCTCGATAGCATCCAGGTGATGCCGAAGCAGATCGAGGCGAATAAACCGGGATCGTTCTAACGGGCGCGCGCGCTAGTTCGCGTAACTCGGCCGCATCACGTAATGGCTGCCGCGGAACTCGCCGAAGTAGGAGCCTACTTCCGGATGCTGCACGGGATCGCCCGACTCATCGGCCAGCAAATTTTGCTGGGACACATATGCGACATAGTGCGTCTGCGCGTTTTCGGCCAGCAGGTGGTAGAACGGCTGATCCTTATGCGGCCGCACGTCCTCGGGGATGGACTGCCACCATTCCTCGGTGTTGGCGAATTGCGGATCGACGTCGAAGATCACGCCGCGGAACGGAAACAGGCGGTGTTTCACCACCTGGCCGATCTTGAACTTGGCTTCCCTGGATTCCATGACGCGTGCCGGCTTCGCCGGTCTCCTCGAACCTAGGCCTCCACAATAAGAATCCGCGCGTTCGCGGTCCAGTGTGGCGACATAATACATTGATATTAAATAATAATATTGCAACCCCTCAACGCCAATGGCCGGCGCGGTTGTCCGCGCGCATTTCCATTTCCACTGCATAGAGGAACCCGGCTTATCTGGTTAGGATAGGCGCGGGGGAATGTGGGGACCTGCAGCCATGGGTTCGGCGAATATCCATAAGTCGATGCGCGCAAAACTCGGTGTCGCGGCCGCGCTGGTGGGCGCGCTCGGCGTGGCTTTTGCCGCGGACCGGTCCGGCCATCACGTCACCTCACAATTCTTGTTGGTTGCGGTCGCGGCCTTCGGCGGCGCTGTGTTCGGTGCGCTTCATCTTTTCTCGCAAGGTCAGGCCCGCGCGGCTCACGCGTTGCGTCAGGTGCTGCGCGCACCGACCCCCGCCGAGCTTCACGCTATGGCCTCGATCGGTTGCTGGGAATGGGACGTGCGGACCGATACGTTCCTCTGGAACGAAGGCATGTACGCCCTTTACGGCATCAGCCCCGGCGCCTTCCTGCCCACCAAACGCTCGTTGCTCGATTTCGTCGCGCCGCAGGATATCCAACGTGTGCTCGATACCTGGGCGAAGGAAAACGAAACTCCGCCCGCAGGGATGGTCGAATGCCGGATCGTACGGCCCGATGGCGAGCAGCGTCAGGTCCGTTTCTCCTGGCATTCTGTGGATGGCGATGGCGCGCATCCGAAAGTGTTCGGCCTTGCGCAGGATATCACCGCGCTGCGCGCCGGCCGTGCCGACGACGCACATTTGCGTGGCATGGTCGAATGTTCAGCCGATTATATCTGGGAGTATCGCGCGGGCGCGGGCGCTGCGAAAGGTGTGCGCCTGCAGAATTTCGGAGCCGACCGGCCGGGTGGAGCCAAGCCCATGCTCGACGCCGCGAACGATCACGACTTCGGCGTCTTGGAACAGGCCTTCGATGAGCGCGTGAAATTCCGCGACATCCTCGTGCCGATCATCGACGGAAAGGGTGAACCGCGCTGGATCAATCTCAGCGGACATCCGCAGTTCGACGGCGCCGGCGCGTATTACGGCTATCGCGGCGTCGGCGCCGACGTCACCGACCGGATGCGGGAGCGTGATCTTGAGGAGGGGCGCCGCCAGGCCGACGCCATGGGCCGCCTCGCCAGTGGCCTCGCGCACGAAATCAACAATCTCCTGCAGCCGATCCTCATCTATTCCGCCTTTGGCGCCGACGAAGCCAAACCGCACGAAAAATTGCGTCTTTATTTCACACGCATCACTCGGGCGGCCGAACGCGCAACCTTCATCGTCAAAAACGTACTCTGCTTCGCCCGACATACGCCGCCGAGCCGCGAGGACATCAATGTGTTGGTCGTCGTGCGCGAGACAGTCGATCTCATGAGCGGGGCCATCGGCGGCAACACGCATATCGAACTCGCGGTGTCGGACGATGCGCCCATCGCACGCGCCGAGCGGACGGGCGTGGCGCAGATCGTCACCAATCTGATCGCCAACGCCGCCGATGTCATGACGTCCGGCGGACGTATCCTGGTGCGCATTGACCGTATGATTGTCTCGGGCGAGGTCTCGAAGGGCGCCGGCATCGCGCCAGGAGCCTATTGCCGTATCAGTGTCGAGGATACCGGGCCCGGCATCGCGCCCGAACTGGTGAGCCAGGTTTTCGATCCTTTCTTCACCACGAAGCCGCAGGGCAAAGGCACCGGGCTTGGGCTCGCCGTGGTGGCGGGCATCGCCAAAAGCTGGGGCGGCGGCGCGACGGTCGATAGTGTGCCCGGCCAGGGGTGCCGTTTTATGGTCTATCTGCCGGTCCCGGAACGAGAGCT
>JAIUPE010000033.1:21532-29342 GCA_020160875.1 Pseudomonadota bacterium | reverse complement strand
TCCTTGCGCCACTTCTTCTTGAAGTCGCCATCCTTCGGCGGGGGGCGGCGGACATGGCCACCGCCGGCGGGCGCGTCGCTCGGGGTGATCTGGATATCGCCCTTCGAGAGCTTGCCGGTGCGCGCCGCGAATTTCTCGGCCACTTCACTGGCGATCTCGAACTTCGTCTCGTCGTCGAAAATGCGAATCGCGCCGATCTCGCGCTTTGTGATGCCGCCCTGGCGGCAGATCTCGGGGATCAGCCATTTGGGATCGGCCTTGCGGTCGCGGCCGACATTCATGCGGAACCACTGGCCGCTGGCGAGGCCGCTCTTGGGCTCGCGGCGCTCGGGCATGCCGGTGTCCATGAGATCTTCGGGCGCGGGCAGACGCGCGCGGTAGCTGCGCACGAGCGCGGCGGCGATTTCTTCCGCCGAGCGCTGCGAAAGGAGTTCGCGCGCGAGCACGAGATCGTCGGCTTCGCCGGCCTCGGCGGTCAGCACGCTTTGCAGAAGACGTTCATTGTCGATCTGGCGGATGGCGTCGGGCGAAGGTGGATTGACCCACGACGCCTTGATGTTCGCCTGTCCCAGAAGACGCTCGGCCTTACGGTGAATGGAGGGCGTCACGAGAAGGACGCTCACACCCTTGCGGCCCGCGCGGCCGGTGCGGCCGCTGCGGTGCTGCAGCGTTTCGGCGTCGTTGGGCAGATCGGCATGGATGACAAGGCCGAGGTTCGGAAGATCGATACCGCGTGCGGCGACGTCGGTGGCGACGCAAATGCGCGCGCGGCCGTCACGCAAGGCTTGCAGTGCGTGGTTGCGCTCTTCCTGGCTGAACTCGCCGGACAGCGAAACGGCGGAGAAACCGCGTTCGACCAGCGTGGCGTGGAGGTGACGAACTCCATCGCGCGTATTGCAGAAGACGATCGTCGCCGGAGAGTCGATAAAGCGCACGATATTCACGACCGCGTGGACATTGTCCTGCGGCGCGATGCGCATGACGCGGTATTCGATGTCGGCGTGCGCGCGCTTCTCGCCCGAGGCTTGAATACGCAGGGCGTCGTTCTGATAGCTTTTCGCGAGATTGGCGATGTCGCGCGGCAAGGTCGCCGAGAAAAGGAGCGTGCGGCGTTCCTTCGGCGTGGCTTCGAGGATGAACTCGAGGTCCTCGCGGAAGCCGAGATCGAGCATCTCGTCGGCTTCGTCGAGCACGACGGCCTTCAGATTGCCGACGCGCAGACTGCCGCGCTCGAGGTGGTCGCGCAGGCGGCCCGGAGTGCCGACGACAATGTGACATCCGAAATTAAGTTCGCGGCGTTCGGCGCGCGGATCCATGCCGCCGACGCACGAAACGATCTTGGCGCCGATATATTGGTAGAGCCAGGTCAGCTCGCGCTGAACCTGCAGCGCGAGTTCACGCGTCGGGGCAACGATGAGCGCCATCGGCGTATCCGCGCGCTCCAGGGTCTCGGCGCCATCGAGACAGGTGACGGCAATCGAAAGGCCAAAGGCGAGGGTTTTACCCGAACCCGTCTGCGCGGAGACTAGGAGATCGCGGCCCTCGGTGCCGGGAGCAAGCACCGCGGTCTGAACCTCGGTCGGGTCGGTATAGGCGCGCTCGGACAATGCGCGCGCGAGCGCAGGGGTAGTGTGAGGAAACGCCACGAAAGAACCTTTGGGAAAAGCGCGCCGCCAGGGGGCACAAGTTAGCGGTGGTATAGTCGAAACCGGTCCGCCGCGCCACCCATGGGAAAAGCATGGCTGAGGGCCCGGAAATGCGGGGTTTAGGCCCCTACAGAGACAGACCTAGTGAAGCCGCCGCTCGACTTTGGCAAACGCATCGAACACTCGCAGGTTCGATGCGTCATAAGCACAACCCGGCACGCGCGAGAATGTTCGGCCCTGTTAACCCAGGAACGGCGATTTCCCGCGCAACGCCTTGGGCGCGGGCATTTGATCGTCGTAGACCGCACTGGTGGACGGGCGCGGCAATCCCGCAAGCACGTCACGGATTTCGCTCATCGCCTCATAACTCGTGAGCGCATTGCCGGGGCGGCGCCACATCGCGACGATGGTCTGGATTTCGGCAAGCTTGCGGTTTTCATTCATGACGCGGCCTCAACGGTTGGAACGTTGATGATTGCAACAAGCTTTCGGAAACACCACGCCAATTTCAACGTATCAGCGGTGGAAGAAACTCAGCTTAACGCTCGCCGCAGAGATTCGCGAGATCGGGCGCGACCGGCATCGGCTTTTCGGGAGACACATTCGCCCCGCCGGTATTGCCTTCCGGGACCCGGCCGATCAGGGTCAAAAGACCGCCGACGGTCAGGCGTATGATTTGACCGAAAATTTCGCGACCGTCCCCTCGCGCGAAACCAATCCGCAGCATCAGCCAGTGGGCAGCCGTGTGCAAGCCCGGCCATGGCTGCCCGAGGACGTGGGCCCGTTCGGCGTGATGAAAGGCGCCATCCAGATCCCCCGCAGCCATAAGCGCGCGCGTGCGATCCAGTTCAAGACGGCAAACCCTTAGGCGCTCAGCCGATTTCGCCAATCCCATCGCCGCCAAAACCTCTCCGATTCAGCCAAAACGGCCCTTTCCGGCCCTTGCGGGGCGGGGGCGAACCCTATATACAGCCGCCTTTCCCGGCCGCTTGGCCGGAATTCCAAGTTTAGAGGCGCGCGATGAAGAAGGAAATTCACCCCGACTACCACGAGATCAAGGTCATCATGACCGATGGTAGCGAGTACATGACCCGCAGCACGTACGGCAAAGCGGGCGACGTTCTGCGCCTTGAAATCGATCCGAAGAGCCATCCGGCATGGACGGGCGTGCATCGCATGATCGATTCCGGCGGTCAGCTGGCCAAATTCAATAAGCGTTTCAAGGCGTTCGCCAAGAAGTAACGCCGTGTCCTGCGCGGGGCGGCTTTCCGAGCCGTGGCGCGAAGGTCACCACTAAATCTAGTAGCCGCACCGGCCTCCGGTGCGGCTTTTTTGTGCTAAATTGTTGCGCCGATGAACGATCCCGCAACCTTTACGTCCGGTTCCGCGTTATTGGTCCGGCGGGGGAGTTAATCGGGGGATCGTTCACGCCAGTTAAGCGGACTTAAGTCGTTATGTTGGCCATCACCCAATTCGAGGTCTACGTGCTCGACAAGGGGCGTTGGACCATCCACGCCCGCTACGGGAGCGACCAGCGAAGAGCGGCCATTATGGACGCCCGCACTACCGAAATCACGACCGGTCTGCCGACCAAGGTCGTCGCCGAGACCTACTTTCCAGAAAGCAACGAAAGCGAGCTGGTGACCGCGTACATCGGCCCGAAGGCGCGTGAGTTGCGTGAGAGCGCGAAAGCCATCAAGCGATCCGGCCGTTCATCGGGCGCGCCGCGCCACATGGCCGCTCCCGGCGTCAAACAAAGCGGCGCTGGAAGGCGGGACCGTGGCCTGCGTCAGGTGCTGATGCAAGGCCTTGTGGCTGCGATGTTCAGCCTTGTCGCCGCAACCGTTTCAACGGCCGTGCTGTCCTGGGGTTTGAAGCGCTCGATCGAAGCGGGTCTGCCCGTCAGCGCGACCATGTCCTCGACGATCCTGACATATGCCTACGCGACCTTCTTCTTCTTTTTCTTCCTGTCATTGTCGCGCTCGAAGCTGCCGCTGCACCGCTTGCTTGCGTATCTATGGCAACAAGCGCCCGCGAAACAGGAAAAGCCCACCGACGTAAAGTCGCTGGCGGCCGAGATCGCACCGAGAATTCGCGCGAAGCAGCCCTCGGCCCTGGCGCTTGCCGAAGCCGAGCGCGCGCTCGACGAACTCAAAATGATGCGCGGCGATCCGCCTCCGGCGCCAGAAGTCGAAGTCTACGACCCGCCGCCCCTGCCTCAGCTTGAGCCGGGAATTTCGCCGCAACTGCGCGAGCTGTTGAACCCCGAGACACCGGCGGAACGCAAGAAACGCGAAAAGCGCGAGAAGAAGGAGCGTGCGGAGAAAGAAGCGGCGGAAAAAGCCGCCGCTGAAGCGGCGAAGCGCGTTGCCGCCATGCAAACCGCAGCCGCGCAGGCAGCCGCCGTGAAAGCCGCTGCCGAACAAGCCGCGTTGGCTCAGGCGAGCTACACAAAAGCCCCTCCCGAACCGTTGCCTCTGGAACGCGCCGTCCTGCGCCGCTTCGTTGCCGATGTCATCCAACCCGCGACGGCCGGCACGATGCCGGACGATGCAGTCACGCGGCGCGGGATTTCACTGGTGATCGCAGGCGCCGCCGCGGCGCTCGCGGAAACCACGCATACGTCCGAGACCGGCCGTCTTCAACTGATCGAGGAAGCGCTGACGACAGTCGGCGTGACTTCAGCCAGCATCGGCATGTTCCTGCATCAGCATGACGAGCTGATCGCCGCGCCGGCCAATGCGACGCTGGTCAATCTTGGCCGCACCGCGCTCGCCAAACATCTGGAAGGCGCCGATGTCGCGCGTATTCTGGCCGTTGCGCTGGCGGGATGGCGCACCCCGTTCGGCCAGCCTACCGGCCCCGCCGTCCCGGCGCCGATAGAGGCCCACACGCAAGACGATCCGACGCACGATATCTATGTGCTCACCGAACTACGCATGGGCGCAGCTGTCGCCGTTACCCCCGAAGGTGTCCCCGACAACGCGGCCGAAGCCGCGCGCGACGCCGCCATGGGTCTACACAATAGTGTGGTCCGCAGTGTGCTGGGCACCCATCACGGCCACGAGGTCAAACATACAGGGACCGGAATTTTCGCGCAGTTCAAACAGGCGAGCGCGGCGATCACGGCAGCCATCGAAATCCAGCGCCGCTTCACGGCAAGCGATGGTGTAAAACTCGCCATCGCCGTGATCGAGAACACGAACAATGACGACCCCTTGCTGACACCAAATGTCGTACACCGAGCGCAAACGGCCGCCGCACAAGCCTTGGATGGCGAGATCCTGGCCGAACGCGGGGTGCAAATCGCGGCCGGCGCCGGGGGCGATACGGCGTTCGAGAGCGAAAACGACGCTTCCACGCTGGTGAAGATCGCCACCGAGGCCGAAACCGAAGCGCCGGCGCTTTACAAACATGCACCGGAAAGCGATTTCGGCTCAGCACCGCCCGTACAGACGGCGAACGCACCATAAGGGCACAGACGCCCGGTTGAGACAGTTTAATCGATCCTTAGGGTATTGTTTGCATTGTGCGGTTACCGAATTGCACGTTGCGGCCAACCGACGAAATAATTAGGACCACAACGGGTTAGGGGAATCAAAATCCGCGAGCGCCATCGCCGTTATCGAGGGGCAAGCGCGGAGTTAGTGGACAATGTCGCGCGACACCTTCGAGGTCTACTACAACCAGAACGGTCGCTGGCAGCTTCACGCGTCTTTTGAAGCAAGCCAACGAGACCTCGCTATTGAGGAAGCGAAGACGGTTGAGCAGAAGGAAGGCTACGCGACCCGCGTGGTCCGCGAGACCTTCAACTCCGAAACCAATACCACCGAAGACGCGATCTCTTGGCAGAGCGCCAAGGCCAAGAATATCAACGACAGTAGCGACATGTTCGGCATCGGCCCCGGCGGCGGCGGTAAAGCACCGCCTAAGCAGGCGCCGAAAAAGCAGGCGCAGCCCTCCCCGCGCCCCGCACCCCGGCCACCAGCAGCCGAGCCGCAGCAGCAGGAGCCGAAGCCGCAGCAGAAGAGTTCGGCCTTCCAAACGGCGCCTATCCGCAAACCCGCCAAAAAGAAAAAGAAACAGCGCAGCGCAGTGATGCGCTTCCTGATCGTGATCGGCACCAGCGCGGCGATCGCCATCGTATCCGCCGCCGCCGCGGCCATCGGCATTGCCGGTATGGTCGAAATGCGAATGTTGCCGGGCCGCGACTACACCCCGGTGGTCGCCGGTACGTTCGTCCTTACCTTCTTCATGTCGATGTTCGTCAATCTGCAGAAGCACTTCGGCATTCTCTCGATGCTTAAGTCAGGCCCGAAAGCCCCGAAGCGCGGGGCGAGCCCCGAAATGATGATGGCGGCGGCCCCGCGAAAGAAGCCCACACAGGACGTGGAATTCGATCAAGTCACCAGCACCGAGCTCAACGAAGAGTCTCAGACGGAAGGCGTCGCGGACGATAGCACCGCCATCGACGCGGAACTGGGCGCCGAAGAAGCACCGCCGTCTCTCGACGCCGATATGGGCGCCGAGAGGAGCACCGATATGGATGCGCAGGTTCACGAGCCCGCGCCGGAGCCCGCGCCAGCGCCACAACCGGCAGCGCCAGCGCCCACGCCCCCGCATGCTCCAACTCACGCCGCGCCAGCGCCCGAACCGAAACGCGAAGCGCCGCCAAAGCCGGCAGCGCCGCAAGTTCCGCCAGCCGAAGCCGACGCGCGCGCGAGCTTCACCAAGTTCGTCGGCGACGTGATGCGCCACGCGCCAGGCGACCTCAACACCTTCTCGCGTTTCGGTCTCAACCTGTATGTCGCGGGCGCGGGCTCGGTCATCGGCCAAGCGAAGCGCCTACCGCGCGATGCGCAGCTCGGCGTCGTCAAACAGGGTCTACAGGCCACCGGCATGCCGGCTGACCGGGCGGAAGCGTTCTGCGTCGAGCTGCCGAGCCACGGCAAAAACCCGAAGTACGCGGGCATGATCCAGGCCGGCGTGAAGGCGATGCAGGCATACCTCGCCGGCAACGCAGGCGTGGCGGGGCAGATCGCAGCACTGCTCTCCGACTGGAACTTGCCGGAAAAACGTGCCGCTATCCCATCCGTCATCACCTTCGTCTTCACCGATATCGTCGGCTCCACGGCGATGACGCAGCGCCTGGGCAATGCCGGCGCGCAGAAGGCCGTACGCGCGCACAACACGGCCGTGCGCGGCGCGATCCAGGCCTATAAGGGCCGCGAAGTGAAACACACCGGCGACGGCATCATGGCCACCTTCCCCGATCCGCCTTCAGCGGTCGCGGCCTGCATCAAGATCCAGCGCGAGATCGCCGCCCATAACACGGCCAACCCAAACGTCGACGTGCACCTGCGTATCGGCATCAACGCCGGCGAAGCGGTCGAAGAAGAAAACGACTTCTTCGGCGCCGCCGTGCAAATGACCGCGCGCATTTGCGACAAGGCCGCAAAGGACAATATCTGGGTCTCGCAAGCCGTCGTCGACGGATGCAAGGGCCAGAAATTCGGCTTCATCCCACGCGGCGCCTTCGAGATGAAGGGCATCCAGGGCTCGAAGCGCCTGTTCGAAGTGGGCTGGAGCGACGCCCACAAGAACGAGCTCGCCGATCTTTAAACCTCCCTCGCCGCGAGTCCGAGCCACGCGCCCGCGCGTGAACCGCGCAGAAGCGTTTTCTCGACAATGAGCATGATCACCGCCGTTGCGCCGAATGACGGCAGCAGCACCGCGAGCAAGACCGCCGGTCCGACGATGATGCGGCCTGCGTGCAGATCGCGCCCTGGCGGCGGCGCACCGAGCACGCGCGCGGGCCTGCGGCGCCACCACATCACCGCCGCCGATACTGCAAGCACAATCAATCCCAGCGCCGCGAACAAACTCACAAGTTGGTTCATGAGGCCGAAGTAGTATCCCTCGTGCACGGAGATCCCGAACCCGACGACCCGATCGATCCAATGGCGATCGGCGAAGGTTTCGCGCCTAGCCACGGATCCGGCGGCGTCCATGCGTACGGTCTCGCGCACCGTGCGATCCCCCGCGTTCGACTGCACCAGCCAGAGGCCGTCCGCACCCGTGGGCGGCGAGATCTCGACCGGCGCAGAGAGGTGCAAGGCGAAAGCCGCCGGTACGATGGCATTGAGCGGCGCCGGTGCTCCAGG
>JAIUPE010000033.1:0-21522 GCA_020160875.1 Pseudomonadota bacterium | reverse complement strand
AATGTGGGACATGCCCATGCCGTGATGCCCGGCAGGAGGATCGAGCATCGCACGCAGGTTTGCGTCGGTCGCGGCGCGGCGCACCGCTTCCTCGTCGCTTCCCGTCGACCAATCCCGCACGCCCGCCGTGTTTGTGACCTCACGCACCAGATTCAGATAGCGGCCCCAGTTCTGGGCCCAGGGTAGACCGCTGAAGATCAGAAAGATCGCCGCGAACGATACCCAAAGCCCAATGACCGCGTGAAGATCGCGCCAGAAGACGCGTCCGCCCGCCGAGAGACGCGGATACACCGTGCCCGCGAATTTGGCGCCCCTGCGCGGCCACCAGAGGAAGAGCCCGGTCAGGAGCATGACGATCGTCCAACTCGCCGCGATTTCGACCAGCGTCGACCCCCAGCGCCCGGCGTAGAGCTCACCGTGGAGAAGGAAGATCTTGCGCATGAAACGCTCCTCCTCATCGACGGCTTTAAGAATCTCGCGCGACGCGGGATGCACGAAGACCCGCGTTTCGCGCGCGCCGGCTCCGACGATCACCTGGACGGCGTCACGGGTGTCGTCCGGCAGCACGTAGCGGTGCAACACCGATCCTGGGACCGCGGCGATCGCCGCAGCCGCGATTTCGGACGGCGCCGCGGGTGCAGCCTCGAATGCCAGACCCCGCGTGGGGCGATCGATCAGCGATTCGATTTGGGGTTTGAAGAGATATATTGCCCCCGTGGCGGCGAGCCAGATCACGAAAGGCAGACAAAAAAGACCGGCATAGAAATGCCAACGCCAAACGGCGCGATACCAATCGCCGTCCGTCAGAAAGCGCATCATCGCAAACTCCTGCGCGCGGTCGAGCGCGAAGCCCGCCGCGAATGTTCACATGGAAAGACCCGCCGCGCGCTGACGCGCGGCGAGACTTCACTTTTCAAATCGGGAAAGCCTAAAGCGCCGCGGGCGGCGCGCGTGAACTGTAAGGCGGGTATTGCGCAAGGAGCGCAACGTGCTCGGCTCGGATGGTCACGGCCTGCGCGACGATCTCGCGCGGGTTTTGCATCATGATCGTCGCGGGAAGGGTTAGCGCGGCCATAACAGCCACGGCGCCGCAAAGGGCGCAGTCCGCGTGCCCTTTATGTGTATGACCGCCAGCGTGATGTTGATGCGCGGCATGCGGCGCAGCCTTCGCGGCGGCCATATGCTGGGCGTGGTCGTGATGATGGGCGTGAGGATCGACAGGAGTCGCGGCAGGCGTGGCCTGCACGGTGGCCGCTTCGACCACATTCAAAGCAAGCTGATTTTGCGCGGCCGCGTTAGCGATCAGCGCGATCGCAACCAGCCACGCGGCGAACCCCAACCGCCGAAGTCGTGTAAGCGACATGGCGCGAACCTAGCCCCGGCCTCCGCCCGGGACAAGCCGAGTTATTTTCCGAACCGCGAGAATAACGTAACGCGCGCGTGGAAAGCGCTACAGAAAACTACGATTTGAAAAAGGAGTCCGCTCCTGCGCGGGCTCTTTGTTTCTTGCCGATCTCGGCTTCGGCGCGCGCGATCTCGGCTTTCAGCTCGCCGATGTAATCGTTGAGATCGCCGACGGACATGCGGGACAGATCCTTCTTCACCGGCTTCTTCTTGATGGGATCGAGATCGTCGGTGTCCATCGCCCTTCCTCCATATCCGTAATCATCTTATAGGTAGCGGACAGATATAAGGGCTCGCAATGGCCGCGTCGCTTCCCGAGACGATGATATGTATGGAGATCAAGGCGCCAGGTGGGCCGGATGCGCTTGTACGCGCCAGCCGCCCCTGCCCGCGCCCCAAGGTCCATGAAGTCCTGATCCGCGTCGCGGCCGCCGGCGTCAACCGGCCGGACATCGTACAGCGCATGGGATTGTATCCGCCGCCGTCCGGCGCATCGGACCTTCCCGGCCTCGAGGTCGCAGGCCGCGTGATCGCGGTGGGCGCCGATGTGACGTGGCCACAGGTCGGTGACGATGTTTGCGCGCTGACGCCGGGCGGCGGTTACGCCGATCACTGTGTGACGCCGGCCAGCGCGTGCCTTCCCTATCCCAAAAACTTCTCCGCGCGCGAAGCAGCCGCGCTGCCAGAAAATTACTTCACGGTGTGGCATAATGTTTTCGAACGCGGCGCGCTGAAGGCCGGCGAGAACATCCTCATCCATGGCGGCTCCAGCGGGATCGGCACCACCGCGATCCAACTCGCCCATGCGTTCGGCGCGTATGTGGTGACGACCGCCGGCAGCGACGAAAAGTGCGCAGCGTGCCGCGCGCTCGGCGCGGACCTCGCGATCAACTACAAGACTCAGGATTTCGGTGAAGAGATCAAAGCACATGCGCCCGGCGGCGGGGTCGACGTCGTGCTCGATATGGTCGGCGGCGCCTACACGCAGCGGAACATCCGCGCCCTGAAACCGGACGGCCGGCTGGTGAACATCGCCTTCTTGAGCGGAAGCAAGATGGAACTCGATCTCACACCCGTGATGGTCAAGCGCTTGACCCTGACCGGATCGACGCTGCGACCTCGGGACGACGCGTTCAAGGGCCGCCTGGCCGCCGCGCTCAGGGAGAACGTCTGGCCCCTTTTGGACGCCGGACGCATCAAACCGGTTATCCACAGCGCTTTTCCGCTGCTCGAGGCCCCGGCCGCCCACCGGTTGATGGAGAGCAGCGGACATATCGGAAAAATCATGCTCATTCCTTAATGCGCGGTAAATACCGCACGTATTACAAGGACTTAGGAAAAAATTCCCGGAAACGGTTTGACCCTGGCGCGTTAAAACCGATATATACCCGGTAATCTAAAACTACCGGGCCCGCCGGACCTGCCGGCGTCGGCCGTCCGGTTTTGCGGCGGCTCGGCTCACAGGCGCCCCGCGACCCGGGCCCAATCCGAAAGGAAGAGACTATGGTTCTGCCTCTTATGCCGAAGGCAACAGCCGTTTGGCTGGTGGAAAACACGGCTCTGTCATTTGAACAGATCGCCGAGTTCACGGGTATGCACGAACTGGAAGTCCAAGCCATTGCCGACGGCGAAGTCGCCATCGGCATCGTCGGCGTCAATCCGATCACCAACGGTCAGCTGACCCAGGCCGATCTCGAGCGCGCCGAAGGCGACCAGAAAGTGAAACTGCGCCTCAACAAGACGGACATCCCGATCCCGAAGGCGCGCGCCAAAGGCGCCCGCTATACGCCCGTGTCCAAGCGTCAGGACCGCCCCGACGCGATCGCGTGGCTGCTCAAGCATCATCCGGAACTGACGGATGCGCAGATCAGCCGCCTCATC
Organism: Pseudomonadota bacterium; assembly: GCA_020160875.1. Taxonomy (GTDB): domain Bacteria; phylum Pseudomonadota; class Alphaproteobacteria; order Rhodospirillales; family Rhodospirillaceae; genus SHVO01. The sequence goes on along the minus strand of JAIUPE010000033.1, from coordinate 18,237 downwards.
GGCACCACCAAGCCGACGATCCTGTCCGTGCGCGACCGTTCGCACTGGAACGCGACCAACATCAAACCGCAAAACCCGGTCACGCTTGGTCTCTGCACCGAGCCCGAGTTGGAAAAGATGGTGATCATCGCCCAGCGCCGCGTGACGAACGCCGCGAAAGCCGCGCAGCGCGAAGCAAACCGCCGTGAGCGCGAAGCCAAGGCCGCCGAAGCCGCCGCGAATGCGCCGGCCGAAGCTACGGGCACGGAAACGCCGGCTGACGATGCGGCGAACGACGGCGAGCAAATCCCCGGTTAGTCCGAATAAGTCTTTTGATTTGGTCGCGCGTCCGGGCGGAAAACCGGAGTCCACTTTGCTTGGACGCGCTTCTGAAACGATTAAAACAAAAAAAAGGCCCATCCGGCGATGGGCCTTAATCGTTCGGGGATCCTACCCTTTCGCTAAGCTACGGGCGAGTCTCCCGCATTGATGCCTAGGCGATAGGCTTATTATGTCTGAATTGACCGGCGCTAACTCACCGTCATGCGGTGGAGCTCGTCCTTGATCTTCAGCTTCTTTCTTTTGAGTTCGTGAACCAATGAGAAGTCTGGGAGAGGTCGTCGCTCTTCCTCGAAGAGCATGAAGTCGATTTCTTGGTGCTTAGCTTGAAGCGCTTCCGTCCTCGCATCCTGACCCATAGACGAAGTCCTCCGGATCTTGTTTCACAACCCCAAAAGTGTACGCCCGAGAAATGGTCGATTTCTAGAGCTGAAGATAAGATATTGAACTCCCTCACTTTGGGCTCGCGGCGCACGCGCGAAATGGCCTGCGCGCAACTTTCCCTTTTTACGGAGTCGGGTGGCGACCGGGCGAGATTCCGCCGCGCGCCCCTATTCGGGGCCCCAATAGAGGTGTAAGCTCCTGAAATATAGGCAAATCATACAGCCGCCTCGTGTCACACTAGGCGGACGGGGTGGTTGTTCACAACTGAGCCGCGGGCGTCGCGGTTCATTCAGGATTATTTTTTCTAGGATCACGGCGCGCCACGCATGCAGTGGGATCAGGACCAGGTCAAAAGCAAGCTGGCCGAGCTTGAGCTCGAGCACCGCGACCTCGACGACGTCATCAATAAGCTAATCAACGACGGGGACTTCGACCAGATCAAGGTCGGCCGTCTGAAGAAGCGCAAGCTGGCGCTGAAAGATCAGATCACGACCCTGCGCGGGCGACTGATCCCGGACATCATCGCCTAGGGCGTGTTGAAGTCATGTCGAATCGCCAACACGCCCTAGATTCTTATTTGGTCGCGCGTTCTACGGCGAACCGGCTTCCGCTTCGCCGGAACGCGCTCTAGGCGCCTCCCGTTAGATCGGAGGCAGCACGAGGATTTCGTGCGGATAGTCGCCCACGAGAATTGGCGCCATCAGATCAGCGAGACCGACCGGATAGATCACCTCGCTGGTCCCGCGGATCTCATCGAGAGTCCACCAGCCCCAATCGACGATCTGCGCGCGCTCGTGCTCGGTCCATCCGTCCATCGTCACGTCTTCCGAGGATGCGTGGGCGACGAGGAAGTATTCCTTGAACACGATCTTCCATTCGCCACTGCGCCGCCCGTCTTCGCCGTACCAGACAACGGGACCGAGACGCGCATTCGTAATACCTGTTTCCTCGCCGAGCTCGCGCCGCGCGGCGGTTTCGAGCGTCTCGCCGGCTTCACACGCGCCGCCCGGTGTCGTCCAGCACGGCAGCTCGCGACCGGAGGGCTGTGTGCAGCGGGACTTGAACAGGAGGATGCGCCCTTGCGGCGAGATGAGAAGCACGCGCACGCGTGACGGCGGGGCCATCGTCATGCGCCGCCGCCTGTCAATTCGTGCGCAGCAGATGATCGACGCGGCCCAGCGCGAGGGTCGCGCTTTCGCCGGGACCGACGGGGGCGGCGGCGACCTTGATCACGAGCGCCATGTCGATGCCACTGACGAGATAACCACGCGCGGTGAGATGGGCGCGCAGGGCGCGGGCGAGCGCCGCCGGATCCTGATCAAGCGGGAATGCGGTGAGCGCGGCGAGATTGGACCCGCCGACATAGCCGAGAATGGCAAACGCGTTCGCCATGGCCGCTGCCATCTCGACCACCGTCCCGGTGGCCGGATCGATCGCGGCGGGGCGAAAATCCTTGAGGCGCTGGGCGACGTCGGCAAGGACTCCGTTGGCGGCGAGCAAGCCGGATGAGCGGCGGATATCTTCATAGGTCGGGACGTGGACCAACAAGAGCGTCCATGTGGTCCCCGGCGCCGCGGGCTGGGCGAGCATCCCGCCGAGCGCCTTCACGAACATCTCGGGCTCCAGAAACCCGGTATTCGGCGTGTCGGCTTTGCGTCCCACCGCCTTTTCGTGGCGGTTCACGACGCCGCGCAGGAAGTTAATTTCGGCCACGAGTCCACCGAGGGCGGCCCGGGTGGCCGGCGTGATCTGCTCGACCGGGATGCCGAGGATGGTGATGCGATCGTCCGCCGGTTTGGATTTTGCGGCCTCTTCGTAGTTCGCGACCACCTTCTTGGCCGGCTGCTCGGGCGCAGCCCCATGTCCCGGGGCGCCCCCTTGGGAACGTCCCTCGAGGCGCCGTTCGACCGTCCTGACGGTGTCGGGTTGGGTGATATCGGGCATCGGGGCCCCGGTCCTCATAGGGATATCCTGGAGGACCCTACCCCTTATGTCTTTGCGAATTCTTACCGGCCCATATAGAGTGCGCCGCTTTCCGGGCCCCAGGGGGTTTTCGATGGGCAAGAAAGCGACCAAGCAACCGACCAAAAGGGCCAAAGCGCCCGTCGTCGGCATCATCATGGGCAGTCAGTCAGATTGGGAGACCATGCGCCATGCGGCGGAGGTCTTGGACGAGTTGCGCGTGCCCTATGAGACCAAGGTGGTTTCCGCCCACCGCACCCCGAAGCGCCTGTATGAGTATGCGACCAATGCCGAGGAGTTCGGCATCCAGGTGATCATCGCAGGCGCCGGCGGCGCCGCGCACCTTCCCGGCATGACCGCCTCGATGACCACGCTTCCGGTGCTCGGCGTGCCGGTGGAAAGCAAAGCGCTCCAGGGTCTAGATAGTTTGCTATCAATTGCGCAGATGCCCGGCGGAATTCCAGTCGGCACCCTGGCCATCGGCAAAGCGGGTTCCAAGAACGCCGGTCTCCTCGCCGCCTCGATCATCGCCCTCCAGGACCCGGACATCGCCAAGCGCCTGAAGGCGTGGCGCGCGGCCCAGACCAAATCCGTGGCCGAAAAGGTCGCGCGTTAATACTCGCAATCAGGACCACCAGTCAGACCATGGATCGCGACTCCCGCCCCCTCCCTCCGGGCGCAACCATCGGCATTCTTGGAAACGGCCAGCTGGGCCGCATGCTGGCGCTGGCCGCCGCACGCCTCGGCTACAAGACCCATGTATTCGGTCCGGACACCGATAGCCCCGCCGAACAGGTCGCCACCGCCTCGACGGTCGCGGCCTACGAGAACGCCGCCGCCCTGATCGGCTTCGCCGCCGCTGTCGACGTGGTGACGTTCGAATTCGAGAACGTGCCCGTGAAGACCGCCCGCGAGCTTGCCTCGCGTCTGACCGTGCGGCCAGGTCCGAATATCCTCGAGATCGCCCAGGACCGCATTAAGGAAAAGCAGTTCTTCGCGTCCATTGGCGCGGCGACTCCATCCTGGGCAATTGTCAACCAACGCAAAGACTTAGACGCTGCTCTTAAGACGACAGGTGCGCCCGCGGTGCTCAAGACAGCGCGCCTTGGTTATGATGGAAAAGGCCAGGCGAAAGTGAAGGCGCCGGGTGATGCGGACGCCGCGTGGGCCGCAATCACAGGCGGCAAGACACCGGTCGAAGTCGGTTTCGCGGTGCTGGAAGCCTTCGTCGATTTCCGCTGCGGGATTTCGGTCATCGTCGCACGCTCCGCCGACGGCCAGGTGGTGCCCTTCGAGCCCGCCGAGAATGACCACGCCAACCACATCCTCTCCACCTCGGTCGTGCCGGCCCGGATCGATCCGGCCACAGCCAAGACCGCGCTCGGCATTGCGACCCGAGCGGCGGACGCCTTGGACCTGGTCGGCTTGCTGGCGGTCGAGATGTTCGTGACGGCCTCGGGTGACGTCCTCTGCAATGAGATGGCGCCCCGGCCCCACAACTCCGGTCACTGGACCATGGACGCGGGTGGGGTCGATCAGTTCGAACAGCTCATCCGCGCGGTGGCGGGCCTGCCGCTCCTGATGCCGATCCGGCATGCGGACGTCACGATGGTGAACCTCATCGGCGACGACGTGAATAAACTGGAGCGCTACCTGAAAGACGAGTCCGCGCGGCTGCATCTTTATGGGAAGAGCGAGGCGCGTCCGGGCCGCAAGATGGGCCACGTCAACTTGCTGAAAACACGCAGCCGCTGAGAGAAAAAACTTCTCTCTTAATGTGGACTCTTAAGTTGAGCGGCGAGTCCTAAGTATATGGAATTGATTCAATATTCTGGTTTATGACGGCGACCTCCCGAAGCGCGTTCACGTATACGATTAAGTAGGCGGCGCGGATCGGGCAGCAGCTTCAGGCTGTCGGTGAAACGCTTCTGGAGTTTGGGAATTTCCATCACATTCTGGATGCGCCGGTCGAGGAACTTCCAAGTCTCGGCGCACCCCTCGGAACGATCATTCAGCCAAAACAGAAGTGTCGAGGCATAGACACCCGCGAGCAGCCCGCGCTTGGTATAGAAATTGTAGTCGGTCGACTTGTCGCCCGCGGCGCGCCAGATGGCGTCCACGGTATTGTACCACCCCCTTAAGGAATCCCCGGCGAAGGGCGGCAGCGGACTGAGCGCAAGCGCGGACCGGATCGCCTCGCGGTACGGGGTCCAGCGTTCGAGGTGCAGGCGCACACCGGTGGCGATGCGCTCGCGGATCTTCATGCCGGCCAGGTCCAACCCGGCGAGGTCTTCACGCATCAGCCGGTCGGCCAGGTGCCGGAAGTGGGCGACAGCATCCTTGGCCCCGCCGGGGAAAAGGCGGTGGGCATCTACACGGCCGAGGCCCGCCTTCTCGGCGGCGGCCTCGAGAGTCGCCATGCTCCAACCGTCGAACGGGACATTGGGCAGCGCCGCCCGGAGGACCGCATCCTTTTGAGCGAGCTTCTCTATTCGGGCGTCGGCGATCGGATCGCTCATATTTAACCCTCCGGGTCGAGGTCCAACTTCTTACCAGCCGCGGCGGCCTCGCTCGACAGCACGTCGGCGAACGAGAGGCTGGTCATATCGGCCATGCGCTGCGGATAAAGAATACCGTCCAGGTGGTCGCACTCGTGCTGAACCACCCGGGCATGGAAGTCCTTGGCTTCGACCTCGTGCTTCTGACCTTTGAGGTCGTAATAACTGTAACGCAGGCCAGTGTACCGGGGGACCCGGCCCGTCAGGCCCGGGACCGAGAGGCAGGCCTCCCAACCTTCGGCCTGAAACAGATTGGTGGGATTGAGCACAGGGTTCAGCATCACGGTGAGCGGAATCTCGACCCCGCCGTTGCGCTCGCCCGGGACGAAAAAGATCACCACCCGCCTCGAGACCGAGATCTGCGGCGCCGCCAAACCAATGCCGCGCACCGACATCATGGTGTCGATCATGTCGTTCACCAACACCGGCAGGTTGGGATCCTTGAAATCCGTCACCTCGACGGCGCGGCGTTTCAGGATCTCGGCGCCCATGCGGGCTATGGGCTGGATGGCCATTCTTAGGTCCGTTCAGTGGGGTCCTTACGGCCTATATAGGTCAGTCGCGGGAGGATCGCGACGGAGAAAAGTGAAGCGAACCAAGGGGCTCGGCAGCGGGCGGGCGCAATCTGTGGCATCTATGCACCAGATTCGCTAAACCTCTGAAAATTGGCCTAAACGATCCATAAAGCGGCCTTCCCAGGCCCAAAACCCTATGTTATATCCCCGCCCCTCAAAGGCGACGGTTACCTGTTGGGCCGTCGCCCTTATTTATCCAACCGATGGAGACGGTCCTGGTTCAGGTAGTAGTGCGCGACAATAACGTCGACCAAGCCCTCAAAGCGCTCAAGAAAAAGATGCAGCGCGAGGGTCTCTTCCGCGAGATGAAGCTGCGCAAGTCCTATGAAAAGCCGTCCGAGCGCAAGGCCCGTGAAAAGGCCGAAGCGGTGCGCCGTGCGCGCAAGATGGAGCGCAAGCGCCTCGAGCGCGAAGGCTTCTAGAACCACGCACCTCTCACGAGTTGCTGCAAGGGCCGCGATCATATCGCGGCCTTTTTGTTTCTCCGCACGGGGTTAACCGGACTCTTAACTCACTAGAAACCACCCCGCTCGTACCCTCGGGAGTCTGCCCTATCGAGAGGTCGAGTCTCCCGTGAGCGTTTTAGAAATCCGTTCCGCCGCCCCCGAAGACGCCGCCGACATTGCCGCGGTCGTGCGCGAATCCTGGCTCGACGCCAACAAGAACCTCATCCCGGTCGACAGTCAGCGCGCCTTGACGAATTCGCGTAGCCTTTCAGCCTTCGTGGCCGGCGAGTGGAATAGCATTCATATCGCCCTGGTCGATGGCGAGATCGTCGGCACGGTCGGGGTAAATCCCGCCGGGGTCATCTGGATGCTTTATGTATTGCCCGCTTATCAGGGCTGCGGCGTGGGCTCGGCCCTTTATGACGCCGCGATCGGAACCATCAAATCGACGGGCCAACGCAAAGCCCTGCTCGAAGTCCTGGCCGCCAACGAGAACGCCGTTGCGTTCTACCGCGCCCGCGGATGGGTGCCGGAAGGCCGGCGGACCGAGCACATTCCCGGCTTCCGCTTCAGGCGGGAGCGCGAGAGTCCAGCAGACTAGCGATTGGTGCGTTCGGAGCGGGCGCGACGACGCGACTGTTTGGCTTTCGCTTTGGCTTTGCGCTTGTTCGAGCGCATCTTCTTGCTGGCTTTACGTGCGTGGCTCATGGGGGCCTCCCTGTTGTTGTGGCGGTTTGTTGTAAGCGGGCCGCACCTCATTAAAAGGTACAGTTCGTGGGCGATATACCATCCGGCGGCCTCAAACTCCATATCGGCGGTAAGGAGCGGCGCGAGGGCTGGACCGTCCTCGATATCGCGCCGGCCTCGCACGTCGATATCGTGGGTGACTGCAAGGACCTCTCGTCCCTGCCCGAGGTAAGCTGCAAGGAGATCTACGCCTCGCACGTCCTTGAACACCTGGCTTACGACGGCGAAGTGCAGCGGGCGCTGAAAGGTTTTCACCGCGTGCTCATGCCGGGCGGACGCTTGCGGGTGTCGGTCCCGGACATGGAAGTACTATGCCGCCTCTTCCTTTTGCCGAACATGCCCTTCCCGCATCGCTACCACGTCATGCGGAGCCTGTTCGGCGGACGCATGGACCCGCACGATGTCCACTACACCGGCATGTTCTATGAATACCTGGGCGCCATGATGCACGGCGCGGGCTTCCGCGATATCACCCGTGTAGCGGAGTTCGGCGAATTCGCAGACAACAGCAGTCTGCGCGCGCAACCCGGAAACGTACTGGTCAGCTTGAACGTCCAAGCGTGGAAATAGAAGATCGATCCCTCCATGAATGACATTGAACTCTTCGGCCGTCTGGCGCTGTCTTTCGCGATCGGCCTGATGATCGGTATCGAACGCGGCTGGCAGAGCCGCACTATGGAGAGCGGCACCCGCGCGCTGGGTGTGCGCACCTTCGCGCTCGTCGGCCTGCTCGGCGGCGCGTTCGGACTTGTGGGACAACTTACCGACGACATGGTCACCGCGTTGGGAGGCCTGGGCTTCGTCGCGATGATCGTCGTGATCTATTTCACCGGCCTGATGAAAGACCAGGGCCGCGGCGCGACCACGGAGATCGCCGCGATCCTGACGTTCGTGCTGGGCATCGTCGCCATGCGCGGCGAAATGGAAGTGGCGGCGGCGGCGGCGGTGATCGTCGCGGCGACCCTCGGCGTGAAAAAGCCGCTGCACGACTGGATCAAGCGCATCGACGAGGATGAAGTGACGGCGGCCCTCAAGCTACTCGTCATCTCGGTCGTTATATTGCCCCTCCTGCCCGATCGCGGGTATGGACCGGGTGAAACCATCAATCCCTATGTGTTGTGGTGGATCGTCGTGGTCATCGCAGCGATCTCATTCGCCGCACATACGGCGATGAGATTGTTCGGCCAGAAAGCAGGCGCCGCCAGCGTCGGCCTGCTCGGCGGCCTCGTGTCCTCGACGGCGACCACCATCGCGTTCGCCCGTTTCGCCAAGGATCATCGGCCAGTGGCGCGCTATGCCGCCGGCAGCATCGCGCTGGCCTGCGCCGTCATGTTCATGCGCGCGTTGGTGCTGACAGGCATTCTTTTCAGGGACGCCGTCGAACTCCTGTGGCTACCGTTGATCGTCGCGAGCGTGACATCCCTTGCCATCGCCGCCGCCCTGAGCTTCAAAACGCAACCAAAGAACGATGCCGCCATTGAATTGGAGGCTTCGGCCGACATCGGAACCGGGCTGAAATTCGTCGCCGCCTTCATCGCGGTCGCGCTGGTCACGCACTACGCGCAGCAAGCGTTCGGCCATCAAGGTGCGTTAATCGGTTCGGCGCTTGGCGGGCTAGTGGATGTGGACGCCACGAACGCGACCATGGCGCGGCTTGGCGCCAGCGGCGGCGCGACGGTCGTCGAGGTGGCCCTTGCCGTGCTTCTCGCCGCGGCAGTGAATGCGATCGCCAAGGCGGTGTACGCGGTCGTTATTGCCGGACGGGCTTTCGCTCCATATGCGGCTCTGGTGTTCTTGCCGCCGCTGGCGACCGCCGGCGCAGCCTTCTTTATCGAACGTCAGCTCTTCTAGATTTCGACCTGGGTCCCCAGTTCCACGACCCGATTGGGCGGCAGGTGGAAGAAGTCGAGAGCGCTAGTGGCCGAACGCGACATCCAGGCGAACAAGCTTTCACGCCACAGCGCCATGCCAGGACGGTGGCTGGGAATGAGAGTCTCGCGACCCAGGAAGAACGACGTTTCCATGTCGTTGAATTCAAAATTGTGCTTGGCCGCACACTGCAGCGCCGCCGGGATATTCGTCGCATCAAGGAAGCCGTAGCGCACGACGAAGCGGTAGAAACGCCGTCCTAGGTGCTGGACTTCAAGGCGCGCGGAATCCGGCACATGGGCCATCTCGCCCGTGACCACGGTCAAGAACACGACGCGCTCGTGGACGACTTTATTGTGTTTGAGATTGTGCAGGAGCGCATGCGGCACGCCATCGGTCGTCGCCGAAAGGAAAACGGCGGTGCCCGGCACGCGGGTGACGTTGGCCGAGAGCGAGTTCAAGAAGAGGTCCACCGGCATGGCTTCCTCGGCCATGCGCGCAAAGAGCAGCGCACGCCCCTTCTTCCAGGTGGTGAGCAAGATGAAACCAACCGCGGCGATGGCGAGTGGGACCCAGCCGCCGTGCGGGATTTTCGTCGCATTGGCCGCGAAAAACGCGAGATCGACAATAAAGAAGGTGACGAAGATCACCGTGGCCAGCCAGACCGGCCAGCGCCACAGGAGGAACATCACGATCGCGAGCTGGACCGTCGTGACGATCATATCTCCGGCGACCGCGACACCATAGGCCGCCGCGAGATTGCTCGACGAACCGAAGCCGAGAACAAGCGCCAACACCGAGACCATCAGCATCCAGTTGATGAACGGCACGTAGATCTGGCCGCGCTCGGTTTCGGAGGTATGAATCGTCTCCATGCGTGGAAGGAATCCCATCTGCATGGCCTGACGCGAGAGGGAGAACGTCCCACTGATGACGGCTTGCGAGGCGACAGCGGTCGCGAGAGTCGCCAGGATGACCATCGGCAGCGCGGCCCACTCCGGCACCATCAGGTAGAACGGATTCTCGGCGGCTTTCGGATTGTCGAGCAGCAGCGCGCCTTGGCCGAGGTAGTTGAGCATCAGGCCCGGAAAGACGATCCAGAACCAGGAAATGCGGATGGCTTTTTTGCCGAAGTGACCCATGTCGGCATAGAGCGCTTCCGCCCCTGTCACCACCAGGAAGGCCGCCGCGAGGGCGAGGAAGGCGGTGCCTTTATATTTAAGGAAGAAGACGAAGGCGTAATACGGGTTGAGCGCTTGCAAGATTTCAGGCGACTCAACGATGTTCATGATGCCAAGCGCGGCCAACGACAGGAACCACACAAGCGTAATGGGACCGAAGGCGTGTCCGACGATGCGAGTGCCGTAGCGCTGGATCATGAAGAGACACAGGAGAATCACGACCGTGATCGGCACCACGAAGTCGGCGAGCTCAGGCACCGCGACGTTGAGCCCTTCCACGGCGCTTAGGACCGAGATCGCCGGCGTGATCATGCTGTCGCCGTAGAACAAAGCGCCCGCGAAAATGCCGAGCACGACGACAATAGGCATGAGCCACTTATTCTTGCCGTCAGCAAGCGCTTGGCTGGCCAGCGCAACGAGAACGAGGCTACCGCCCTCGCCCTTGTTGTCCGCGCGCATGACGATGATGGCGTACTTGAGCGTCACGATAATCATGAACGTCCAGAACACCAGCGACAGCACGCCGAACACATGCGGCTCGTCGGCCGGCATCGGATGAGCGCCGTTGAAGGCTTCCTTCAGAGCGTACAGCGGGCTGGTGCCGATATCGCCGAACACCACACCGACCGCCCCAAGAACAAGGGCCGCGATACGGTGGTCCTTGTTTGGAGAGTTCTGGGAACGCGGCGGCGCCCAATCGGAGAGCACCGCATTTTCGGATCCAGGTACTGGTTCCTGGTTCATGAAGGACAGACCGCTGACGGTTACAATTCTGTCGGAGCGGCAATCCTTGAGGGCCGTTCGGCAGGCGGGCGGGTGTAGCACCATGGCCCCGCCTTGGAAAGCGGATTTATCAACCCTAGATTAATGATTTTGCTTATTTTTTTCTTGTTCATCAACCCATGGGTAAATAACCAACCGGGGCCAGCGTGCCTGCCACCGGGTCGTCATCTCCTCGAAGGCCTTCGAGAGAGGCATCACACGATTGGGACGGGCCACCATGTCCCAAACATCCCCCACCCCAAGCGGTGCATAGATGTCGAAGAAGTCGGCGCCTGTGCATTTCATACCGATGGTGAAGGCGTTGGCGGGCTGGCGGAGCAGTCCTTCGGACGCCGATGTCAGCGGCGGATAGGCCACACCATATTCTTCTTCATACCAAAGGTGCGTGCGCGCCTGGTTGCGGACCGTCACTGTCGCATCGAGATCGGCGAAGAGTTTCTCGGCCGTGCGGCGCACCTCTTCCTCGGCTTCCTGCGACGCATCCTCGGAAAAATAAGCAAGATCGTAGTCGCGAATACCCTGGTTGGCCGCTCGTCCCGAGCGGAGATTCCATACAGTCGCCGTCAAGGAACCCGCCGTCAGCCACCAATCGCGCAAGCCGAGCTGCGGCGTGCGCGCAAGAATGTCGGAATTGACGCGATTGAGCAGGCATAGCGCCGCGACCTTCTCGGCCAGCTTGTCCGCCGGGCCATCCATGTTCTCTTCGGACGGCGCGTCAAACAGCGCGAGAGTCTTATTTTCCCGTTTCGGGCGGGCGGCCTTGCCCTTGGGCTTGGGAAATACCCGAAGGCGCAGGGTCCGCGAATTCAGAACGACATGCGCCATTTTTGGAACATCTATGCAGGTGTAACAGCAATCATACCCCGCCCGGCCCCTTGGGCGAAGCGGAACCGCAGTCTATAAAAGTGTTCTGTGGATTTTGGGAGACCCCATGGGCGCTTTTCGGAGAATTGCCTGCATTGCGCTAGCGGCCCTGATGCTGAGTGCCGCCGCGGCGAAGCAGAAGCCACAGCCGCGCGGCATCGACTCCGCGCTGCTCTCCGGCGAGGTCAAGACCGAGGGCGACTACCGCTGGGCGCTGGCCAGCAATGTTTCGATCTACGAGATGTGGCACGCCTCGGACACGATCATCCTCAGCTCCATCGGCAGCTTGATCCGTTATTACGAGTTCGACTGGGAGGTCGCGCCGCGCGACGGCGAGTGGATCGTGCAAGGCATCATCCTCGTCGGCACCGGCGATGGAGACACACAGCCGGTCGGAATCAAATTCTGGTCCAAGGAACGCACGCGGCTTCAGGCGGAGCTTTCACATAAATTGAGCCTGGAAGGCAAAGAAGCCATCGCGATCTTCACGCCAAGCTTGGTGGAATGCACCGTGGCGGGCGATTGCGGATCGCATCAATTCCGCTTCGTGACCAATCAGGCCGGGGAAGTCTTCGTGGGAACGACCAAAATCGGGAGTATCAAGTGAGAACAGTGTTCAAGACCGCGTTCGCGCTGTTGCTGCTCACGGTTCCGGCGCGCGCGCAATCACAAGATTACCCGGCGGGGCAGTTGCCCACCTCGGTCACGCCGACACACTACACCATCGATCTGGTCACACGGCCCGACCTCGACACCTTCTCGGGCAAAATCGACATAGACATTTCCCTTACCGCACCGACCAAGGTGATCTGGCTGCATGGCCAGGAATTGCGGGTCAAAGAGGCACGCGTGACGGTCGACGGGGAAAAGCCGGTGACCGCGACCTGGACCGAGATCCCGGACAGCGACGGCGTGGTGAAGTTGGATCTGGCGAGCGAAGTGCGCGGTCCGAGGGCGCGCATCTCCATTACATATGACGCGGACTATAACCGTCAGCTGGAAGGCCTGTACCGCGCCGACGACGGCGGCGAGCGCTATCTCTACAGCCAGATGGAAACGATCTTCGCGCGGCGCGCCTTGCCGAGCTTCGACGAACCGCGCTTCAAGACGCCATACGATATCTCGATGACGGTACGCACGCGCGATTCCGCCATTTCCAATACGCCGGTGGTGAGGGAAACCCCGGTGGCCGGCGGCCTCAAGCGCGTGACCTTCGCGACGACAAAACCCCTGCCGACATATCTGATCGCTCTGATCGCCGGGCCGTTCGACGTCGTACAAGGACCGCCGGTGCCGAAGACAGGGTTCCGCGACCGTGAAATCCCCGTGCGCGGCGTGGCCACCAAGGGCAAAGGCACGCAGCTGAAATACGCGCTCGACAACACACCGGCGATCGTCGGCGCGTTGGAAAGCTATTTCGGCACCGCTTATCCGTTCGAAAAGCTGGACATCATCGCGGTGACCGACTTCGCTTACGGCGCGATGGAAAACGCCGGGGCGATCACCTACCGCGAACAGCTTTTGCTGATCGATGAAACATCCTCGCTACAGCAAAAGCGTTCCTACGCGCGGGTGCATGCGCACGAATTGGCGCACCAATGGTTCGGCAACCTCGTGACGCCGGCCTGGTGGAACGACATCTGGCTCAACGAAGCCTTCGCCACCTGGATGGGCAACAAAGCCGCCGCCACGTTCGATCCGGCGGGCGAGTACGGCCGCCTCACCCTCACCGGCGCGCTCGACGCCATGGGCACCGACAGCTGGCACAATGCCCGTGCCATCGCTCAGCCGATCAAGTCCAACGACGACATCCAGAACGCCTTCGACGGGATCACCTATCAAAAGGGCGGCGGCGTGCTGGCGATGTTCGAGCAGTTCTACGATCCGGAGAACTTCCAAAAAGGCGTCGCGCTGCACCTTCAACGCCGCGCCTGGGGCAATGCGACCGCGAGCGAATTCCTGCAGTCGGTGGCCGATGCCAATAAAGACACGGAAGGCGTCGCGGCGTTTGAATCCTTCCTCAATCAGGCGGGCGTGCCTCTGCTGACATCGCGTCTGGAATGCAAAGGCCCGACGGCGACTTTCGTCGTCTCCCAAAGCCGCTATTTCCAGGGGCCGATCACGCCCGAGTCCCGCAAACAACAGTGGCGCATCCCGACATGCGTTGCCTTTGGCCGCGGCCCGCAACGCGACCAGATGTGCGTGATCGTCAAGGAACCGGAAACGCGCATCGCGCTCGAAACCGGCGGCTGCCCAAGCTGGGTGATGCCGAATGCCGACGGCGCGGGTTACTTCCGCTTCGATCTCGATGACGCGGGCTGGACAGCGCTGGTGGAGAACACCGCGGCGCTGACAGACAAGGAAGTCCTGTCCCTTCTCGATAGCATGGACGCTTCGTTCATGGCGGGCCGTATGAACTTCGACCAATACCTCGCGCGCTTGCGCACCGTCGTTGCGATCCGCCAGCAGCGGGGACCGGGTCTTACCTGGGACATGACCGAAGCCGTGGGCGAACGCCTATCGTGGTTCGATCATGTGCTCTTGCCTGAAACCTCGCGTCCGCAGATGGCCCGTATCGTCGGCGAGATGTACGGCCCACTCTATACGCGTCTCGGCCTCGACAAGACCTCGGAGCTGGACAAGACCGCGCCGAACCAAGCGACCTTGATGCGGTCGCCGGTTGTGAGCGCGATGGCTTTCCAGGCCCGCTCGACGCAAGTGCGCGCGGAATTGGCCAAGCGCGCGGTCGCGTATCTCGGCGCGCCCGGCGACGGCGCGGTGCATGCGAACGCGATCGATCCGGACCTGGTCGACAAGGCCTTGCAAGTCGCGGTGCAAGATCGTGGGGCGCCGTTTGTCAAAGATGTGCTCGCGCACCTCAAGACCGAGCGCAGCGGCATTGTCCGGCAGCGCCTGTTGTCCGCCCTCACCCGCTCGACAGACCCGGCCATCGCCGCGCAAGTACGCACGCTGGCATTGTCAGAGGATCTACGCACCAATGAAATCCCGACGATCATCTTTGGAATGATGTCGGAACCCACCAACCGCGCGGCGGCGTGGACGTGGTTCAAGGATAACTTCGAAGCCGTGAAGCAGCGCACACCGCCCAACAACCGCGAAGCGCTCGTGGGTGTCGGTGGCTACTTCTGCACGGCGAGCGAAGCGGCGGACTACGAGAAATTCATGACACCGAAAGCCGAGGACATGCGCGGCGCGCCGCGCAGCCTGGCGCAAACCTTGGAGCGCATCAAAGCCTGCGCCGCTTTGATCGAGAAACAACGGCCGCTCGCGCAAAAGACACTGGCGTCGCTGAGGTAAGCTACCAAGGAAGAAACGCCGTAGAGGTGAGCGTTCTCCGGCGCCGGAGTGCCGGAGAACGATCTTTTTCCCATTCCTCTTTTCTTGCGAAGCCGCGGCCAGGACGCTCGCACGCGCGCCAGCGCCGTGGAACATACCTCTCGCAAGGAGAGAGCCATGATTGCGGTTCACATGATTTCGTTCATCGACGTGTCCATCGGCGCGCATGGCGCGCATCGATGTAAGCATTGATGTAGCCTTCCCGGGCTCACACGAAACGTGCCACGGGGGCAAGTTTTTCCCGCTTTTGAGCGGATCTTGCCTTCCGCCTGTCGAACTCCCCCGCGGCATCCCCACTTTCCGCACATCGAGAGACGGACATCATGTCGCAGCCATTGCGCTATGTGATCGAGCTTGGCGGCGTCGCCGCCGGCCTGGTCATTCAAGATAAGAACCGTTACCGCTTCTTCGCGTCCGACCGGACCTACGCACGCCTCGAACAGCGTCTGTTCCGCTCACCCGATCACGCCGAGCAGGTGTGCCGGCGCCTTCGCCGGACGGCGCATGTAAATCTGGGACACCAGCAGTAGACGCATAAACTAAGCGCATCTTTATTTCTTTCTGCATAGATGTGCTTGACGACATACAGAGACCGCGATACAGACGCCTCATGACCAATTTCGGCACACGACTTCGACTTAGCATTACAGGCCCAGCGCTCTAATAGCGCTGGGAAGAGTTCCCCTGTTCTCTTTGTCGTACGTCGTGGATGCCAGCTGTCATGAAATCCCCCGCTAATACCGCTGTTGTATTTGATTTCGCCCGGACTTCGTCCGCAGTGGCGAGCGGCCTTCTTGCGGTGATTATTCCCGCGCTCCTTATCATTCGACTTAGATCCAGCCACCAAGCGTAACGGCGCGTTGGCGGCTCATCTCAGCCGGACTCTGATTCCCTAACTCAGACTTTCTTTTTCAGGTGCGTTCAGCAGCCCTCTGCTGAACGGCCAAGGAGCATTCATGCGCGCGAATCCCGCGACGAAGTATCAAGCCTTTGAACCGGTTGCCCTCCACACGCGGCAATGGCCGAGCCGCGTCATTACCAAACCGCCGGTCTGGTGCAGCGTCGACTTGCGCGATGGCAACCAAGCCCTCGCCGATCCGATGGGACTCGAACGCAAACAAGTCATGTTCGACGCCTTGGTCACCGCCGGTTTCAAGGAAATAGAAGTTGGCTTTCCCTCGGCATCGCAAACCGAGTTCGATTTCATTCGCCACTTGATCGACAACAAGCTGATCCCCGATGACGTTGCGATCCAGGTCCTGACACCGGCGCGCATGCCGTACATCGAGCGCACGTTCGAAAGTTTGCGAGGCTGCCGCCGTGCGATCATTCATCTCTACAATTCCACGTCGACCTTGCAGCGTCGCGTGGTCTTCAAGTCGGACCGTAAGGGCATACGGACGCTGGCGGTGGATGCCGCACGTCACATCGCTGCACTGGCCGCCAATAGCGATACAGAAATCACCGTCGAATATACGCCCGAGAGTTTCTCCGGCACCGAACTCGACTTCTCGCAAGAGATCTGTGAGGCGGTAATGGACGTCGTGCGCCCCACACCGGAGCGGAAGATCATCTTCAATCTGCCGGCGACGGTCGAACTTGCCACACCCAACGTTTACGCCGACCAAATCGAGTGGTTCTCGGAGAACATCAACGGGCGTGATTCGGTCGTCGTCTCGGTTCATCCCCACAACGACCGCGGCACGGCTGTGGCCGCCGCAGAGTTGTCCCTGATGGCGGGAGCGGACCGCATCGAAGGCACGTTATTCGGCAACGGCGAGCGAACGGGGAACGTCGATCTCGTCACCCTCGCGCTCAATATGTTCACGCAAGGCGTCGATCCCGGCCTCGATTTCTCCGACATCAAGCGGTTTGTCGAGGTGGCCGAGCATTGCACGAAAATCCGCGTACACCCGCGCCATCCTTACGCCGGGGAGCTGGTGTTTGCGGCCTTCTCGGGCTCGCACCAGGATGCCATCAAAAAAGGCCTCGCCGCCCAAAGTGAAAGCAACTCTGGTTTGTGGGAGGTGCCTTATCTGCCCATCGATCCCGCCGATGTCGGGCGACGATATGAAGCCGTCATCCGCATCAACAGCCAATCGGGCAAAGGCGGCGTGGCCTTCGTGCTCGAGCAGGAATACGGGCTGGTGCTACCACCGGACATGCAGGTTGAATTCGCCAAGGCCGTTCAGGCGCATTCGGAACAAGGCGCCGAGTTGCGCCCCGGCGATATCTGGGAATTATTCGAAGCTGAATTCCTGCGCGCCGACGACGTTCTTCTGTTCCGGCAGTACACCTGCCGCCACCTCAATCCGTTCAAAGTCTCGCTGAGCGCGACTGTTTCCGTACGCGGAACAATACATGCCGTCGACGGCATCGGAGCTGGCCCGGTCGAAGCATACTGCAATGCCATCAGGAATATCGTCGATCTGACCTTCGATATTGTCGACCTGCAGCAGAAGTCGCGTAGTGGCGGCACCGGGAGCGATGCGGCCACCTACGTCCAAATCCAGACCACCGGCAATCAGCGCTTCCACGGCGCAGGTATCCACGAGGATGTGCTGCTGGCGTCGCTGCACGCCGTCACCAGCGCGGTCAACCGCGCCTATCGCGCGGCCGAACAAGGAGACCGCTGAGATGACTTACGCCCGAACCCTCTACGACAAAATCTGGGACAGTCATGTGGTCACGGCCGACAATGACGGCCTCTCGGTGGTCTACATCGACCTGCATCTCGTCCACGAGGTCACCTCGCCCCAAGCTTTTGAAGGGTTGCGCACCGCCAGACGCAAAGTGCGCCGCCCGGATATGACCTGGGCTGTCGCCGATCACAACGTGCCGACCACCCATGACCGCGAGGCGCATGTGGCCGATCCGGAGAGCCGCGCACAGCTCGCCGCGCTGGATGAGAACGCCCGCGATTTCGCGATCGGCTACTTTCCACTGACCGACGAGCGTCACGGAATCGTCCATGTCGTCGGGCCGGAGCAAGGCTTGACACAGCCCGGCAAAACCATCGTCTGCGGCGACTCGCATACCTCGACCCATGGCGCGTTCGGCGCGCTCGCGTTCGGGATCGGGACATCTGAAGTTGAACATGTGCTGGCGACCCAGACCCTGCGCATGAAGAAGGCACGCAACATGCGTGTGACCATCGATGGTCAGCTTGGCGCGGGTGTGACCGCGAAGGATC
>JAIUPE010000032.1 GCA_020160875.1 Pseudomonadota bacterium | reverse complement strand
CGACGACAATGTAGTCGAAGGTTTCAGAGGAAGATGACGCGCTCATCCCCTGAGCTTCGTCACTCTGGATCCTGGGGACAAGCCCCAGGATGACCAGAAAACAAGAAACTAACCTTCGATCTTCGAGAAGTCGGCGACCTGGTCGACAACGGCGACAATCTGGGCCAGCAGCTTCAGGCGTTCCACGCGATGGCCGGCGTTATCGGCGTTGACCGTCACTTTGTCGAAGAAGACGTCGACCGGCGCGCGCAATTTCGCCAGCTTCTGCATCGCGGCTTCGAAGTTCTCGCCCGACAGATCGCCCGCGACCGGAGCGTTGATCGCCCCGAGCGCCGTCAGAAGCGCGTGAGCTTCTTCCGCGCCAAGATCGCCGACGTCGCCGGTATAGGTCTTATTGTCCTTCTTCTCTTCGATCCGAAGAATGTTCGCGGCGCGTTTGTAGGCCACGAGCAGATTGGCGCCATCGTCGCTGGACAGGAACGCGGCGAGCGCATCGACACGCGCGATCAGGCGCACGAGATCGTCTTCCGTGCCGAGCGCGAAGACCGCCGACACGTAGTCATGACGCACGCCCTTCTCACGCAGATACACCTTGAGGCGATCGGCGAAGAAATCGAGCACTTCGTCGGAGACCTTCTTGGTATCGGCTTTGAGACCATCATAACCGGCGAGCGCATGGCCGAAGGCCGCGCGCAGCGGCAGCCTCAGCTTGTTCTCGAGAATGATGCGGATCACGCCGAGGGCGGCGCGGCGCAAGGCATAGGGGTCCTTGGACCCCGTCGGCTTCTCGTTGATGGCGAAGAAGCCGACGAGGCTGTCGAGCTTGTCAGCCAGCGAGACCACGATGCTGAGCGCCTTGGACGGGCACGCATCCGTGGGGCCGAGCGGTGAATAATGTTCGGCGATGGCGTCGGCAACCGCGGACGGCTCCTTGTCATGCAGCGCGTAATAACGCCCCATGACGCCCTGAAGGTCGGGGAACTCGCCAACCATGCCGGTCGACAGGTCCGCCTTGCACAGCAGAGCGGCGCGTTCGGCGGCTTGCGTGTCGGCGTTCAAAATCCCGGCGAGATGGCCCGCGAGTCTCACGAGACGCTTGGTCTTGTCGAGCACCGTGCCGAGAGACGCCTGGAATACACGCTCCTGAAGCTTCTCGACGCGGGACGCGAGCGGCTGTTCACGGTCCTGATCCCAGAAGAACTTGGCGTCCGACAGGCGCGCGCTGAGCACACGCTCGTTCCCGGCGATGATCGCCTTGCCTTTGTCCTTCGTGACCATATTGGCGATGACGCCGAAACGGTTAGCGAACGCGCCGCTCTTGGTCGAGAGGGCGAAATACTTCTGATGCTTGCGCATGGCCGAGGTCATGACTTCGGCGGGCACATCCATGAAAGCGTCGGGGATGGTGCCGAGGAGCGGCACCGGCCATTCGACGAGGCCGATGACTTCCGACAACAGACCGGCGTCGGCACGCACCGACAGACCCTCGGCGGCGGCAAGTTTGGCGAGATCGCGGCTGATGATCTGCTCGCGCTCGCCAGGCTCGACCACGACGTAGCTCTTCTTGAGCTTCGCCGTATAGTCGGCGGCGTTTTTCACAGTGATCTGGGCCGGCGCGAGGAAGCGGTGGCCGACCGTGGTGTTGCCGGCCTTCACGCGCGCGAATTCAACGGGCACAACCGCGCCGTCGAACAGACAGACGATGCTGTGCAGCGGACGTACCCAGCGCGTCGGGTTCGTGCCCCAACGCATGGACTTCGGCCACGGCAGCTGCGCGAGCGCGGCTTCGACGATTTCCTTGAGCACCACGACCGTCGGGCGTCCCTTCTTGGTCGCGACGGAGAAATAGAATTTGCCTTTGGGCATCTCGCGCACTTCCGCCTGATCGATCGACGTCAGACCGGCGGCTTTCATGAAGCCTTGTAGCGCCTGTTCCGGCGCGCCGACCTGCGGACCCTTGCGTTCCTCGGTCGTATCCGGTTGCGCTTTCGGCAGTCCATCGGCCACGAGCGTGAGACGGCGCGGGCCGCCGACGGCGCGCAGCGACTTCGCCTCCAGGCCCTGGGCCTTCAGGCTTTCGCCGACCAGACGCGCGAGGTCCTCGGCGCCGCGCGCCTGCATGCGCGCGGGGATTTCCTCGGAGAAGATTTCAAGAAGAAGCTCAGCCATGACGGTTACCGGGCATTCGTGGGTTGGAGCCACATCTCGCAGCACGCTTTGGCCAGCGCGCGGACGCGAGCGATGTAGGCGGCGCGTTCAGTGACGCTGATGACGCCGCGGGCATCCAGAAGGTTGAAGGTATGAGAGGCCTTGATGCATTGATCGTAGGCCGGCAGCGCGAGGCGATGTTCGAGCAGCGCGCGGCATTCGTTCTCGCAATCCGTGAAGCGCTTGAACAAGATATCCGTATTCGCGAACTCGAAATTGTGAGCCGAATATTCGATCTCGGCGCGCTTGAAGATATCGCCGTACGTCACGCCCCGGTCATTGAAGGCGAGGTCATACACATTCTCGACGCCGTAGACGTACATGGCGAGGCGTTCGAGACCGTAGGTGAGCTCCACGGCGACGGGATCACACTCGAGCCCGCCAACCTGCTGGAAATAGGTGAACTGGGTGACTTCCATCCCATCGCACCACACTTCCCAGCCGAGGCCCCAGGCGCCCAAGGTCGGGCTTTCCCAGTCGTCTTCGACGAAGCGGATGTCGTGCGCCATCACGTCGATGCCGATGGCTTCGAGGCTCTTGAGATAGAGCGCCTGCGGATCGGCCGGCGATGGCTTCAGAATGACTTGGTACTGATAGTAGTGCTGAAGGCGGTTGGGATTCTCGCCGTAGCGGCCGTCGGTGGGACGGCGCGAGGGCTGCACATAGGCCGCGTTCCATGTATCCGGCCCCAGCGCGCGCAGCGTCGTGGCCGGATGGAACGTGCCGGCGCCCATTTCCATGTCGTACGGCTGCAGGATCACACAGCCCTGCGCGGCCCAGAAATTCTGGAGCGCGAGGATCAGCCCTTGAAAGCTGGTCGGCTTGGTGGACGTCTTGGCCGGGACCTTCGGCGCGGCCGGGGCCGGCGCGGCGCGGCGCGCGGGCGCCGGCTTCGCGGCGGCCTTCTTCACCGGCGGCTTCTTGGCAACCGCTTTCTTGAGCGGCGCCTTCTTCGCGACCGGCTTCGCTTTTGGCTTCGCCTTCGCTTTCGGCTTGGCCTTTGCCTTGGCTTTGATTTTAGAGCGTTTCTTGGCGGCGCGAGCCATCGGTCTCATCCAAATATATAGGGAGGCGGGAAGCTACCGACCGACCGGCCTCAAAGCAACAGAAAGGCTTACGGAATCAGGACTTTTCGCAGGAGCAGGTCATGCCGGACGCGACATATGCCCCGCATTTGCGGCAAGGCACGAGGTCTTGAACCACCGGCGGCCCTGAACGGGACTGGCCCGGCGGCCTCACATCGGCCCCGGCCATGCGGGCGGCGGCCCGGCTCATGTCGGTGAGCCGCCAGCGGTACTTGAAGCCCAGGTACACGACGATGATGACGCCGATCGTGAACAGGATTTTGAGGATCGAGATCAAAGTCCGAACCTCGCCCAGTGGGCGCGTTCCTCGACCGCCGAAATGAGATCGGAGGCCCAGCTCATGCGCGCGTCGACACCGTCGGGACCGGCGTAGCCGACCCGGCCGAGACGGCGCTCCAGCCAGCTCATCGGACGTTCGATGGTGAGGAAGCGGACGTCCGGACCGTACTTGCGGCGCATGATCGTCCTGAGATCGCCGAGGCCGTCGACAAGGCCGAACTCAAGCGCGCGTTCGCCCGTCCAGATATCGCCGTTGAAAACGGTTTCGTCGCTCGCCGTCAGGCGTTCGCCGCGCCGGTTGCGCACAAAGCTCGTGAACTGGCGGTGGATGTCCTGCTGGATGGCGTCGAGGCGCGCGACGTCTTCCGGGTTCTCGGGCTTGAAGGGATCGAGAAAACTTTTGTGCGCGCCTTGCGCATGCACGCGCCGCTCGACGCCCATTTTCGAAATGAGATCCTGGAACCCGAAGCTGGCCGAGATCACACCGATCGACCCGACCACCGACATCGCGTCGGCGTAGATCTCGTCGGCGGCGAGCGCGAGCCAATAGCCGCCGGACGCGGCGATATCCTCGGCGAAGGCGAACACCGGGATTTTGTTGTCCTTGGACAACTGACGGATGCGCCCCGCGATCTGCGCCGATTGCACGGGCGAGCCGCCCGGCGAATTGATCTGAAGACAGACGGCGCGGACGTGCTTGGAAAAAGCCTTCTTCAAGGTCGGCTCAAGCGCGGCCAAGTTGAGGCCCCGGCGCCCCATGCCGACCGCGCCGATAACGCCCTGCAAGCGCACGACCGACACCGACGGCGTCGGCAATTTCGCACGCACGATGCCGTGGTCGGCAAGAAAATCGTTGAGGCGGTCGATCACTTCCATGCGCGGAGCTTACCATATCGGACGAGGACACAAGCCCTTCCAATTTCGGTACGTTTTGGCGGTTTGCAAGAGCCGGCGCGCGGTGGTCTCAGGGCGCCCGTCTCGCCGTTCCGTCACTTAACTTGGGGATGAGGAGCGCGGCCACCGCGGAGGCGACCGCACTGGCCGCGATCGGCCCAAGGTAGGTGCCCGTGCGGTCAAAAGCGAAGCCGGCCCAGGCCGGGCCCAGGAGCGCGGCGATTCCGACGCCGGTATAGAGATAGCCGAGCATGGCGCCGATATTCGATGTGCCAAAGAGATCGGCGGCCACCGCCGGATAAAGGCCGACGCATCCACCGTAGGCGGCGCCGAAAATGACGGCGAAAATCGCGAGCGTCATGAAGCCGTCCGCGACGACCCAGAGGACAAAGGACGCCGCCGTCGCCCCCGTAAGAATAGCGAGCAAACGCGCGGCGCCGAGACGATCGCCAAATCCCGCGAGAACAAAGCGTCCAAATACATTTCCGATTCCGATCAGAGCGATCAGCGCGGCGCCGGCATCAAGCGAGAGCCCGAGATCCTGGGCGGCGGGCACAATGTGAACGTAGGGGATGAAAATGCAGAAGGAGCTCAGAACGATCGCGACATAGAACAACGCAAATTTGGGCGTGCGCCATGCCGCCGCCGGGCCAAGAACGACGGACCGCGATGGATGCGGGCCACCCGCGGGCGGACGCCGGCGCACCATCATCGTGGCGGGCGGCCCAATCACGGCAATCACCGCCGCAAGCATCAAGAACGCGCCGCGCCATCCAATCTCCGGAATGAGTTTGCCGACCGCGAACGGCAGGATCAGCGTGCCCAGCCCGAGGCCGGCCATCGCCACGCCCGACGCTTTCGCGCGTTTGGCTTGAAACCAGGTTTGGACGGCGCCGATCGCCGGTATGTAAGAGAGCCCGATGCCGATCCCCACGCCCGCGCCAAACGCCCCATAAAGCTGCGCGAGCGAGTTCGCGCGGCTGGCGGCGACATAACCGGCCGCCATCGCGAGCAGACCGGCCCCGACCAGCCAGCGCGCCGACCAACGATCCGCGAGCGGTCCGGCGACGGCCCCCAAGGAATAATAGACGAAAGCGGCGATCGAGAAGACAAAGGCCACCTCACCCCGCGATGCGCCGAACTCGGCCGACAATCCCGGAAACAAGGCCGAGAACGCATAGGCGGAGCCGAAGGTGATGGCTGTCGTCGCGTGAGCGCCGCCGACCACCCTCCATCCGTATCGAGAGTCGAGTGCGTTTTCGCCGGATTGCATGGCGCCGCCCCTAGAGCAGCGCTTGCGCGCCGCGCAGCACCACCTCGGCCGCGGGCGTGAAAGAGCCGTCGTCGTTGTGCAGGATGAAACCGGGCATGAGCGCGTCCGGCGTGCGCCGGTCCTTACCCGCGTTCACGATGACACGCCGCGCCGGCTGACCGGCCTTGGAATGGATGGGAAGAATGCGGATGTCCCCGGCGCGCGTATGCAAGATCCCAAGGATGTCCGACAAACGATCCGCGCGGTGAACGATCACGAGACGGCCTTTCGGCTTGAGCGCCGCGAGGCAGTGCCGCAGCCAGGCGGCGAGATCGAGTTCGCCTTCCATGTGCGCCAGGGCAAGGGAGGCATTCGGCGGCGGCGTGCCACTGTCAGCGAATGGTGGGTTTGTCATCACGATGTCGTAGGCGCCATGCGTGACGCCCGCGATATCGCCGGTCACCACCCGCGCCGACCCCTCGAGACCGTTGAGCGCAAGACCAGCGCGCGCGTACTCGGCGAGACGCGGTTGCAGCTCGAGACCGGTGAGATGCAATCCCGACACGCGCGCCGCGAGACAGAACATGGCCGCGCCGGTCCCGCACCCGGCATCGAGCACATGCTGGCCGGACTTCCCAGGGACGGCGGCGGCGAGCAGCACGGGATCGACAGCGACGCGATAGCCGTCGGCGGGCTGGCGTACGTACACGCGCCCGTCGAGAAGACGATCATCGGTGAAGGCCATATCCTGCGGCGCCATAGGCGGCGAGGATAGCGACAAGCGCGAGGTTAGCGCGACGGCTTTCTTTTAGGCGCGGCCTTGGCGCGGCGTTTGACCGGGGCCGGGCTGCCCGATTTGGCCGGCTTGCGCCCCCACGCATCGAGCAAGACCGCGGCCGCCTGTTTGGCTTTCAGGGCCGCGTCCTTGCGTCCCGCGCGCGCGCTCATGATCGCGCCGTCCATCAGCATCATCCAAACGCTGGCAAGGCCGTTCGGGTCGGGCAGATTGTCGCTGCGCGCGAGCTGACCGAGGAAATTCTCGATCTGGCCGAGTTTCAGAGCCGTCGCCTTGTGCACAGGCGAGCCGACGTCGGATTCACAGATGATGCGCAAGAAAGGGCAGCCTTCGAACCCTTCGTCTTCGAACCACTCATGGAGGAGATCGAAAATGGCCAGGAGACGGGCACGGGGCGTCGCCCCTCTCGTTTTCACTCCGGCTTTCAGCCAGCCCACGGTCCAGCGCTTGGCCCGCAAATCAAGGTAGGCCAAGACCAGATTCTCTTTCGCGTGGAAATGATGATAGAGCGTCATCTTGGCGACGCCGGAACGCGCACTGATCGTGTCCACGCCGACCAAGTTCACGCCCTGGGCGGTAAAGAGAGTGTAGGCCGCCTCGAGAATCTTCTGACGCGTAACCGCGCGCCGTCCGGTGGGAATAACGTCGTCTAAGTCGCTCAAGCGTCTTTCCTGACACCATGAAGCCGCCATTCTGGGCGACGCTCATTAGCAAGTGATTACCGTCTCTAAGACCCACGTTATAGCTCCTCTCCCCGGTTTTATTTGACGCGAATCAACAATCGGTCCGTGCGGCTCCCATTTTCCTCCCGACCCGAACACGATTGACATAACCCGCGGTCGAAATGGCGGCGCGCGACGAATATTATACAGATCGGTATAATCATGCCAGGCGCGAGTGCGTGAACGCCGTTTTCACGCGCGCGCCCGAACGCGCGCAGCCGCCAGCTTGGCGCGCGGCGCCGGATTCGCTTTTCGCGGCGAAAGCCGGGTGGAAACTTCGCTTCACGGCCAGCGTTAGACTCCAAACAATATCGGAGGAACGAATGGCTGCATTCACCCGGCTCGTCATGTCCCTGCCGCTCGCCGCCGGCGTCGCGATCGCAACTTCAGCCTGCACGCGTACGAAAAACGACGTGAGCGTCCCCGACACCTTCACGTTTGATTGCAAGCGCGGCCTTGATGCCGATTGCGATGCGCAAGCCTATGCGGCATGTCCGAATGGCTATGAAAACGCCGCGCAGATCACCGCCGACTCCCGGATGCAAACGCGTGTGATCCGCTGCCGATAAGCGGCGCGCGGGGTCTCCGGCCGGTTCGCGCGCTCCGGTTTCGCCTTATACCTGAGGATCCGGGGCCCCGCCGCCGGCGGCGACACCGTCCTGCACGACAATCTGGGCGACCGACGCACCGCGCCGGAACATCGCCGCGTCGTCGTATTCGGGATCCTTGAACAGCGCCTCGGCATGCGCCGCCGATGGGAATTCGACGATCACCATGCGGTCGTTGAACGGCATGCCTTCCAGCGTGGTCACTGGCGTACCGCGCGTCAGGAACCTTCCGCCGTGACGGGCGATGAGCGCCGGTGTACGCGCGGCATATTTCAAATACGTTTCCGGATCGTGGACGGCGACCTTCGCCACAAGATATGCGGGCATGAATCTTCCCCTTTTTTTTTGGGCAAACAAACGCTAGCACCGTCGCGGCGAACCGTACTGTGCAAAATTAGACGCCCCGTGGACGAGGGCCGGATACGGCGCCCGCGATCACGCACCGGCCAGGATCGCGCGCGGACTACGCCCGATCCGCCTCCAAGAATTCCGGACAGATGTCCAAGGCCACGCGCCGGGCGCGTGTGAGATCTTCTTCCAAGACCATCAAGCGCCGCGGGAAAGCAGCGCCGTAAATGTCGGCGATGCCATCGAACACCACCGCATCGATCCCTACATCCGCCAGCGCGGCAAGCATCGCGGAAATCAAGACCGGGTTATCGCTGCGGAGAAGCTCGACCATCGCATTCAAGGGTAATGTTTCATCGCCTGCTCCAGCAGACGCGCGAGGCGGACGCCGGCCTTGGCGATCTGATCGAGCACGATAGGCCGGTTCTGATTGACGTAGATTTCGCCGAACTCAAGCCCGCCAGGATTGCCGACATAACCCGTCGCAGGACTGCGCAGGATGGCGAGGCTCTCGTTCGCCCAGGTCAGTGGCGGCGCATCCACCCACTCGAACGTGTGAGGGGACGACATCACGGGACGAAAGCGTACAGGGGCTTTTTCATCGCCCTTATACTCATACTCGACGAGCGCATAATCCCAGATGCCGTGCATCGTCCAATCTTCGCCAAAGAAAGTGGCCTTCAACATCGTGCCCCGGCGATCCTCGGCGAAACCGGTGTGCAACGGTTGATGGAGATCGCCGACAAAATGCGCCAGGAACATGAGCGCCTGGGCGCGCTCCACTTTCGGGACGGGGCTTTTCAGGATCGCGAACTGACGTTCAATCTCGCGCACGGCGCAGCTGGTCTCCACCGGACAGTCGCGCTCCATGATCACTTCGGTCGCGCCCTTCGGCACACTGATGTAGTGCCACGGCCCGGTTTCGCGGTGCCCTTCCCGGTACGCATCGGCCCAATTGCAAGAGTCGGCGAACTCCCCTTGCGTCTTGGCGTCGAGGATATCGAGCACCTTGGCGCGCGCTTCTTCGGTCAGATCATCCCAGGCCTTATTGCAGACCATGCGATGGCCAAGATCGCCCCAAGCAAATACAGGCGACGGAGCAGCCGCGCAGAGCGCGAGGATGCACACGGGGACGGCGAAACGCCGCGCCATCGGCGTATGCGCGCCCTTCAAGAAGATGCCTTGCTGCGGAGAATGCACCGTGCGCCCCCAATCTCGAGCGAAGTCTAATGAAACCTTTCCGCTCGCAAAACACCTAAAGGGCGCCAATCCCCCTCCGTCAGGGCATCCGACAGGGTTCTAGGAAGTTCGGTTACATCCCATTAGAATACGTCCCGGGGACTTTTAGGATCGCGGCCTTCCTAACGTGGGCTGCCTTTGGCATGGGATGAACGCGTGGCTACTGTCGTCAATCTAGAAACAAGCCGCCGGGCGAAAGCCAAGGCACTCGATTCTCTGGTCGCTCTGGTCGAGGAAGACCTGCGCGCGGTGAACCGGACCATCGTGGCGCGGATGCACAGCCCGGTCGCCCTGATCCCGCAGCTCGCCGGTCATATCGTCGCCGCCGGCGGCAAGCGCCTGCGCCCCCTGCTCACCCTCGCCGCCACCAAGCTGTGCGGCTATGAGGGCGAACGTCACATCAAGCTCGCGACCTGCGTCGAATTCATCCACACCGCGACCCTGCTCCATGACGACGTCGTGGACGACAGCGAGTTGCGACGGGGCCAGAGCAGCGCCAATGCGATCTGGGGCAACCAGTCGAGCGTGCTGGTCGGCGACTTCCTGTTCAGCCGCGCGTTCGAGCTGATGGTGGAAGACGGTTCGCTGAAGGTTCTGCACATCCTCAGCCGCGCCTCTTCGGTCATCGCCGAAGGTGAAGTACACCAACTTCTGACGTCCAACGATACCGAGACCAGCGAAGCGCAATATCTGGAAGTGATCCAGGCCAAGACGGCGGAATTGTTCGCCGCCGCCGCGCGCATCGGCGCGGTCGTGGCCGAGCGTCCGGACGTCGAAGAAGAAGCTTTACGCGTCTATGGCCTCAACCTCGGCATCGCGTTCCAGCTGATCGACGACGTGCTGGACTACTCCGCCCGCCAGGCGGAACTGGGCAAGACCGTCGGCGACGACTTCCGTGAAGGCAAGATCACGCTGCCCGTGATCCTCGCCTTCCGCCGCGGCGACGACGGCGAACGCGCTTTCTGGAAACGTACCCTCGAGACGTTGGACCAGAAGGACGGCGACCTTGCCCGCGCCATGGAATTGATGAAGACGCATTCGAGCCTCGCGGATACGGTGAACCGCGCACGCCACTACGGCGCCGTGGCCCGCGATGCGCTCGGCATCTTCCCGGAAAGCCCAGTGAAGACCGCCCTGCTCGAAATCATCGATTTCTGCATCGAGCGCGCCTACTAGCCACCTGCGGCGATGGATATACCCATCCGCCCTTACGCCCCGGCCGATCTCGAAACCATCGCGACCATTTGGCACGACGGCTGGGACGCGACGAGGATTCACGCTCACGACACCGACCGCCAGCTCCGCCGTACGCTTTTACGAACGCGAAGGACTGGTGGCCGAAGGCCGCAGCATTCATCCGCGTCACGGCTTGGAACGCATTCACTTCCGCTGGGCGCCGCAGCTACTTCTTCTTCGGTCCAACCATCGCGAAGAAGGCTTTCTGGGGATCGATAGCCTGAACGATCCATTGGCCGCCGGGCACCTCCATCGGTCCCATCACCACGGTGGCACCGTTGCTTGTGGCGCGGGCATGGGCGGCGTCGATGTCCTCGACGGCGACGTAGTAGACCCAGCACGCTCCCGGCATTTGCGGCGGCGCTTTCATCATGCCGCCGGACCATACACCGTTGATGTCGAAGGTCTGATAGACGCCCATCTCCCCCATATCCATGGACTGGTTCTTGGTCCAGCCGAACAGGCCGGAATAGAACGTGAAGGAGGCTTCGGCCTCGCCGCCGTAAAGCTCATTCCAATCGATATAGCCGGGCGTGCCCATGGGCGGACGCGGCGGTGGGGTGTGATTACCGGCGGGCGTGAAGATCAGGAACACGGCGCCCGCAGGATCCGCTACGACCGCAAAGCGGCCGACATTGGGAATATCCTCGGCTTGGCGCTGGACCCTGCCGCCCGCGGCAACGATCTTTTTGGCCATCGCATCGACGTCATCAACGCCGATGTAACCGGACCAGTTGGGCGGGACGCCGTGCGCCTTCAATTCCGCCGGCAGTTCCATGATCCCGCCGATCGACACCTCGCCCACATTGATGTGGGTGTAGGGCATGCCGGTGGCGGCTCCGGCCTCCATGCGCCAGCCAAAAACCTTGCTGTAGAAAGCCTCGGCCGCCTTGGGATCGGGGGTCAACAGTTCGTACCAAACGAATTTGCCCTGTCCGCCGGCCATGACAGCCTCCCTCGTGCTTCGGGTGAATTGTAACGATGGCACGGCGGCGCATTCGCCGTCATCACCGATCGATGACCTTCGCGTGAACTCCCTGGCAGAACACATTTTTTTGTCGCAAGGCCCCTGCCCAGGACCGGCACGATTAGTATAATGCGCTCCCCACCACACCCCCAGGGAGGAGCAATTCCTATGAAGCTTCGTACACTGAGCGTTATCGCCCTCGCCGCCGGCCTCGCGTTCGGCGCCGCGCACGCGCAAACCGTTTCCGACGCCGTGAAGTCCGCCGTCGCCGACGCCGGCCGTCCGGCCGCCGACAAGGAACGCGATGCGAACCGCAAGCCGGCCGAGATCACCGCCTTCGCCGGTGTGAAGGCCGGGGACGTGGTGGCCGACATCAACCCGGGCGGCGGCTACTTCACCCGCATCTTCTCCAAGACCGTTGGCGCGAAGGGCAAAGTCTATGCGCTCGTTTCCGACGCGGCTGTCGCCAAGCGCCCCGAAGCGGCCGACGGCGTGAAGGCCATCGCGGCCGATAAGGCCTACGGCGGCAACATCGAAGTCGTGATCGCCGATTTCGCGAACATGAAGAGCGCGATGCCGCTCGATGTGGCTTGGACCTCGTGGAACTATCACGACTTCAAGAACCGCGGCGGCTCGTTCACGGCGAACATGAACAAGGCGATCTTCGCGGCCCTGAAGCCGGGCGGCACCTACATCGTGATCGACCACGCCGCCGCCAAGGACGCGGCCGGCGACGTCACCGAAAAGCTGCACCGGGTCAGCCCGGACGTCGTGAAGCAGGAAGTGATGGCCGCCGGCTTCAAGCTGGAAGCCGAAAGCAACCTCCTCGCCCACGCCGATGACAACCACACGAGCCCGGTGTTCGACGGCGCCGTGCGCGGCAAGACGGACTCCTTCCTCCTGAAATTCCGTAAGCCGTAAGAGCTAAAACCGTGCCCTCGCCGGGGAGGCCTTTCCCGGCAAGGGGTTAGGGCTAAAAAAAGGGG
The DNA here is from genome assembly GCA_020160875.1 of Pseudomonadota bacterium. GTDB lineage: Bacteria > Pseudomonadota > Alphaproteobacteria > Rhodospirillales > Rhodospirillaceae > SHVO01. Next base: position 16,895 of record JAIUPE010000032.1, on the reverse strand, counting down.
CCGGACAGCGCTTGCGCTGCCCGGCCCCTCTGTTTATAAGCACGCCTCGATGATCGGAGCGTAGCTCAGCCTGGTAGAGCGCTGCTTTCGGGAGGCAGAGGTCGCAGGTTCGACTCCTGTCGCTCCGACCATTTAAAATCCCGGCATTTCAAGTACATACGGCCCTCCCGGCAACGGGCGGGCCGTTGTCGTTTTGGGCGCGGTTTCAGGCGCCTGACATCCCGGCGCGCCGCTATCGGCACACCCCGTCCTTACGCGCGCCGGATCAGCGGGAGCTTGGACCGTCTCTCTTCCCGCGATCCTGGAGCCGCGCGCGAATCGGGGACCGCCGACCGCGCGGTGTTACCCGGCACAAACTTTCCCCCGCAGGCTCCGCCATGCCATGCTGCCGCGTCTTTTTATCCCGCCACCGCTAGCAAGAAGAGGACGCAGCCGCATGGGACATATCTCTGAACGCAAAAAGGCTTCCGATTTTCCGCAGGAACTTCTGAACCTCCTGGACGGTTATGTGCACGGCCGCCTGAGCCGGCGCGACTTCATCGACCACGCGCAGAAGTTCACGGTTGCCGGCGCCACGGGCGCGGCCCTCGTGGAGATGCTGCGGCCGAACTTTGCCTGGGCGGTCCAGGTTCAACCCGACGACAAACGCATCAAGAGCGAGCGCGTGGAAATCGCCTCGCCGCAGGGCAATGGTTCGATCAAGGGTTACCTGGTGAAGCCCGCCGCCATGAAGGGCAAGCTGCCGGTGGTGATCGTCGTTCACGAAAACCGCGGCCTCAATCCCTATATCGAGGACGTCACCCGCCGTTTGGCCGCCGCCAACTTCATCGCCCTGGCCCCGGATGGCCTGTCGTCGATGGGCGGCTACCCCGGCGATGAAGAAACCGGCGTCGCGATGTTCCAGAAAATCGACCGCGCGAAGTTGACGGAAGACTTCGTCGCCTCGGCGGCGTGGCTCAAGAAGCACCCCGACAGCAACGGCAAGCTGGGCGGCGTGGGTTTCTGTTTCGGCGGCGGTGTGGTGAATACGCTCGCCGTCCGCCTCGGCGCGGATTTCAACGCAGGCGTTCCATTCTATGGCGCGCAGCCCAAGCCGGAAGACGTGCCGAAGATCAAGGCGCCCATCAATGCGCAATACGGGGCCCTTGACGAGCGCATCAATGCGGGATGGCCTGCGTATGAGGCCGCGCTGAAGGCCGCGAATATCCCGTATGAAGGGCATATCTACGCCAACGCCAACCACGGCTTCCACAACGATACAACACCGCGTTACGACGAGAAGGCGGCGAAGGAAGCGTGGGATCGCACGCTCGGTTGGTTCGAAAAGTACTTACGCGCTTAGGTAAGACGGGGCCGCGGCATGCCGCGGCCCCTGCTGCGCGAGACGGGCGGGAGGCGGCCCTATGTTCAAGACCCTTTTTATCGCGGGATTTGTCTGCGGCGTGTGCAACCCGGCCCACGCGCAAACTTCTTTTCCCGTGAAGGTCATCCCCGGCGCGGTTCCCGCCGATCGCTCACCCGACGGCAATACCGTGATCTTCGAAGATCCCGACGGCCTGATCGTCGTGGATACGGGCCGGCATTTCGCACACCAGGCGGCGATCATCGCCTACAGCGACGCACGCAAGAAGCCGATCACGGCGATCGTCAATACGCACTGGCATCTCGATCACAGCGGCGGCAATCAGGAACTGCGCGTCCTGTTTCCGAACGCGAAGCTCTATACAAGTCACGCGGTGAACGGCGCGCTCGACGGCTTTCTGGCCAAGGAACTGGAACGGAGCCGCGCCATGGCGGCCGATCCCAAGGTGAACGAATACGAAAAGTCCGAGATCCGTCTGGGTATTTCGGCGTTGGAGGATCGCAAGGACTTGATTCCGGACGTGCCGGTGACGGGCGACATGGCACTCGGCCGCCTGGCGTTGCATCTTGCGCCATTCGCGGCCACCGAAGGCGATACCTGGCTTTACGATCCGCAAAGCCGCACCGTGGTGGCGGGCGACCTGATCGTCGCGCCGGTCCCCTTCTTCGATACCGCTTGCGGCGCGGGCTGGCGCGCCGCCCTGGATAAAGTGGCCGCCCAAAGTTTCGATCGGATCATCCCCGGCCATGGACCGAGCCTCACGCGCGGCGCATTCGAAGATTACCGGAAAGCGTTCGGCCGACTCCTCGATTGCGCGGCGAGCCCCGCGGCCGCGGCATCCTGCGCGGAAGGATGGCGGAAAGACGCCGCACAATTCATGACGAGCGATGCCGAACGCGCCTACGCCGATAGAGCCATCGTCTATTATCTCGATAATATTCTGCGCGTGCCGGCAAAACAGGCGGAGCTTTGTGGAGCCCAAAAAGAATGATGCGCCGGACCCTCATAGCAACCACATTCTTATGCGCGATCCTGAACGCACCCGCTTATGCCTGGGACGCCGCGGGGCATCGCATGGCCTGCGTGAAGGCTTGGCGCGAAATGACCGATCCCGCGCGCGCCGCCGTTTCCGACCTCCTTTCCGTCAAGACGCCCGAAGAATTCGCGAATACCTGCACATGGGCGGACGATGTCGCCACCAAGCGGCCGGAAACCGCAGGCTGGCATTTCATCAACGTACCAAAGACAGCACGCACGATCGATCTCGCGCGGGACTGCAAACCGCCCACGAGCTGCGTCGTCACACAAATAGAACGGCAGGCGGAGATCGTCGGCAGCGAAGCGCCAAAGGCCGCGCGCGCCGAGGCGCTGCGATTCCTCACGCACCTCATGGCCGATCTCCATCAACCCCTTGATGTTGCCTTCGCTGAAGACCACGGCGGCCGGGACATCAAAGTCACCTTTCTAGGCAAACCGGCCGATATGCATGCCGTGTGGGATTCGTTGATCCTCACGGCGCCCAATCCACCCAGTCGCGGGTACACGCCTTTCCTGCAAGATATGGCCGACCGTCACAATCGCGAGCGTTGGAACGTCGGCACAGCAAAAGATTGGGCGGAAGAAACATTATGGATTATGCGCGCGCCGCCGACCGGGTATGTCGGCAACCCCGGCGGGCTCGTCTTCGACGATATCTATGTCGAACAGAATTATCTCGTGGCCACCGATCAGATCGACAAATCCGGCGTGCGCTTGGCGTTCGTGCTGAACGGCATTTTCAAGTAGGCGTCACTTCGTCGCGATGGCGGCGGCGGCGGCCTTCGCCAGGTCCAGCTTTTCCCAGGGGCCGGAGAAAACCTGGCCACCCGCGACAAACGCCGGCGGGCTTGCGATCTGATGCGCTTCGGCGAACGCCGCGTTGGCGCGCACTTCGTCGGCAATGGCCGGGTCCTGGAAGTCCTTTTGAAAGCGCGCCCAATCGAGACCGATGAGCGGCGCGCTGTCGCGCAGCCCGTAATAGGTGTTCGCTTGCGGCGCCGAGATGGCCGCTTCGTGGAACGCCGCGAACTTGCCCTGGCGCGCGGCGGCGTAGGCGGCCTTGGCCAGGAATTCGGAAAGCGGCCCCACACCGGCGACGGGTTTCACAACGATTTTGTTGTTTGGATTCGCGCGCCCCAAAGCGACCAGCCGGTCGTGCACCGGTTTACCCGCGATATTTTCGTAGTTGATGACGGCAACCAACGTCGAGGCGCCCATTGGATTGGCGGCGACAAGCTCCGTCGTTTGCGCCGCGGCCGGCAGGACAAACGCGGCGAAAATGAAAACGATGCTGGAAACAAGCGCCGCACGCGGCATAGGTGCGCCCTCCCATATCAGGATCGATCACAGGTGGAAATTTTAGGACAGAAATTCTAAGGCGCAACGGGGGGCGCTGACAGCCGGGAGTCACGGATGCGTGAATAGGACCATCACGTCCGCGCAAAACCTTGATCGCCGTAACGAAAACCGCGCCACGGGCGTTGTCGCGGCAGGTTATTCGTCACGGCGTTCATCATGCGCCACGGCGCGAAACGCGTCCTTTTCATTGCCGCCGCCGCATGCGCACAGTTTGCATTTCCACAGAGCGCCTTCACGGCGAGGCCAGAAAGCGCCGGTGGAATTGGAATCTCTCTTCTGAATTCTCAAACACTTAGCTGGCGGCTTCCGGGCGGATATACCGGCGTCCGCGCCGCATCGGAACATTACAGGGATGAACGAAAAACGGGTGGCCGCGCGGCCACCCGTTTTCATTATACGCGCGGCGCAACTCTTAAGGCCGACGCGGGTTATTCGGACGCGAGTCAAAGCGGTTCGGGATACCATCTCCATCACGATCACGATCGAACCGGTTCGGAATGCCATCCCAATCACGGTCGCGCGCGCCATAACCATAACCACGCGGCCCATAGTAACCATCGTCATACGACGATACGCCGACACCGAACGACGTATAGGAACCGCCGTCCGCACACGCGCCGAGGCCAAGCGTGGAAACCGCGAGGGTCGCACCGATGAGCGCTTTCACGAATGTCTTCATCTGAACCTCCTATCCGAAGATAGGGATTCAACGCGCTTACAACGGCTCCAATGAGGCCGAACTATGGCGCTTATTTGGCCTGCGGTGCGTTTCCGATGCGTCTGAACGCGCGGGGCACGTAGATCACTTGAGATCCACGAGGCGTTTTATTGCGCTCAACAATTGCTCCGCGGCGACCGGTTTGCGAAACACGTCCAACGCTCCGAGTTCACGCGCCTTGTCGAGATAGCTGTACTGGCTTGTACTGCTCCCACCGGTCATGGCGATGACGGGAACCCGCGGCGCTTTCGCTTGGATCGCACTAATCACCGCAAGCCCGTTCATCTTGGGAAGAATAATATCGGTGATGACAACGTCGGGGCGATCGGCCTCGAAGGCCTCGAGTCCCTTCTCGCCGTCCATGACGACGGTCACCGTGTGACCGGCGCTCGTCATGACGGTTTCCAAAATCTTCGCCGTGAAAGCCTGATCTTCGATCAGCAGGATTTTAGCCATGCGTCCCTCTTTCGGCGCCATATTAGGCTTCGAGCCCTACCCGTTTAAAGTGCGAACTAATGTATTTTCGCGCTTATCCCGAGGGTCTTTGATTGCACATCGGTGAGGTGATTGTCGCCAAAACGCCGGCATACGATTCTGACGGCGCGCCGCGCGGCCGTCGCGTCAAGGTGGCGCTTCGCTGACTTCTTGTTCATCTGGCGCGTCCGCCACGAACAAGTTTCCTTCGCCGCCGTTCGACCTTCAGACCTATCGAAAAAGGATGAGATGTTTCAAGTGTGACAGCTTGGTCATTCTGCGACCATGGAACCGCAAGGTTCCGGTGCCTAAGTTTCAGATGTGAGCCGCAGCGCCCGTCAGCGCCGCTCGCATCTCGCGAAGCCCGTCCCCTTCGGGATTCGCATAAGAGCGGCTCCGCCCGGATTTGGGTCGGAGCCGCTGCTTCTTGGACGCCATGTCAGCGACGGGCGTTATCTCAGCGCATGCGCAGAATGACGACTTCGTCGCTGGCCGGGTTGGTGCTATCGCGCAGCTTCTGCACCTGCGCTGGCGTGACCCCACCCGCGGAATGCCCCCAGCCTTTGCGCATGAAGCTGATGATCTCGGCGATTTCCTGATCGTTCAGGAGCACACGGAACTGCGGCATCCGATAGGCGTCCGGCATACCCTGCACCACGATTCGCGCGGAGCCGTTCAATGTCACGTTGATGAGGGAGATCGGGTTGGCGTCGAGAATGGTGGGATTGCCCGCGATCGGCGGCAGGTAAGGCGCGTGACCGCGACCGTCGTGGCCATGGCACGCCGCACAGTGCTGCACGTAAAGACGTTCGCCCGAGGTCTCGAAGTTGCCGCTCCGCAGAGCGTCGGTCGTCTTCTGGTCGTATGTATACGAGACATTCGCGCTGCCGACCGGCGTGAGGGACTTCAAGTAGACGGCCATCGCCGCAACGTCGTCGTCCGTCATGTGCTGAGTCGAATTGTTGATCACCTCGATCATCGTCCCGAAAGCGGATGAGAACGCGTTGTGACCGGTCTTGAGGAATTCAGCGGTATCGCTTTCCGACCAGCGTCCGAGACCCGCAAGCGGATCGCCGCGTAGGTTCGAGGCATGCCAATTGTCCAACTCGGCACCCGAGAGAAATCCGCCATCGCCGGCCGCATAACCCTTTTCCTGGAAGAATAGACCGCGCGGACTATGGCACGCGCCGCAATGCCCCAGCCCTTCGACCAGGTAGGCGCCCCGATTCCACTTCGCGTCCTTGCTTGAATCCGGTGTGTAGCCCGCGTCCGGCAGGAATAAGGCGTTCCAGATCTTCAACGGCCAGCGGATGTTGAGCGGCGATTTGATTTCACTCGGCTTATTGGCCACGTTCGCCGCCGGCACCGCTTCCATGAAGAAGGCATAGAGCGCGCGCAAATCCTCATCGCTCGTCTTCGCGTAGGACGGATAGGGCATGGCCGGATAGAGCATGTGGCCGTCCTTGGCCACGCCACGGCGCATCGCGCCTTCGAAATCCTCGAAGGTGTAATCGCCGATGCCATGCTCTTTATCCGGCGTGATGTTGGTCGTGTAGATGGCGCCGAGGAACGGCACGGCCATCTTAAGTCCGCCGGCAAAGGGCTCCCCGTCCGGCGTCGAATGGCAGCTCACGCAATTTCCCGCGCGAGCAAGATATTCGCCTTTGGCGATGAGTTCGGGAGGAGAAGCGGCATGAGCCGCGCTCACCGCAAACAATGCAAGCCCCGCTGCAAACGTGAAGCGAACCAAACGCATCGCGTTCCCCCTGTCTCTTAAATCACCAAAAATATGTACCGCGTTCGGCAGGGGTTCGTAAATAACGGTAACTCTTAAGAAAATCGTCCGTCCCCATGGACCGGCCCGTTGACCGGGCGGTCCGAAGCTCTAGTCTAGGTCTTGTAACAGAGGCGCGGGGGCCCAGCAGGGCTTTAGGGGACGATTTATGACAACCTATGATTACGATCTGTTGGTGATCGGCTCGGGTCCGGCAGGACAGCGGGCGGCCATCCAGGCCTCGAAAATCGGCCGCCGGGTGATGCTGGTGGAAAAGAAGGCCGTGGTGGGCGGGATCTGCATCAACACCGGCACCATCCCCTCCAAGACCTTGCGCGAAGCCGTCATGCACCTGTCGGGATACCGGGAGCGCGGCATTTACGGGTCGTCCTATACGGTCAAACAGCACATCACGATGCAGGACCTGCATTTCCGCACCGACCATGTCATCCGGCACGAAGTCGACGTAACGCGCCACCAGCTCCAGCGCAACCGCATCACCATGGCGACCGCCAACGCAAAATTCGTCGATGCGCATACAATCGCGCTTGAAGACGTCGATGGCCGCGGTCAGCGAAACGTGACCGCGGAGAAGATCGTGATCGCCACCGGCACGCACGCCACGCGCGACAAAAACATCCCATTCGACGGCCGGCGGATCTTCATCAGCGACGACGTACTGACCCTTGATAAGCTACCGCACTCGCTAGCGGTCATCGGCGCGGGCGTCATCGGCATCGAATACGCCACGATTTTCTCCGCCCTCGGCGTCCGTGTGACGTTGGTGGACAAACGCGACCGCCTGTTGCCATTCATCGACCGGGAGATCACCGACAGCCTCGCGTACCACATGCATCAGAACCGCGTGACACTCCGCCTCGGCGAAGAAGTAAAGATGCTGGAGCCGACGTCGGACGACAAAGGCGAGCGCGTAAAAATCACGCTGGCCAGCGGCAAGCAGATCGTCGCGGAGAAGGCGCTGTATTCCATCGGCCGCACCGGCGCGACGGAGACATTGAACCTCGCCGCGGCGGGCGTTCCGACCGACGATCGCGGGCGCCTCAAGGTCAACGACAAGTATCAGACGGCGGTTCCTCACATCTATGCGGTCGGCGACGTGATCGGCTTTCCGAGCCTGGCCTCGACGTCGATGGAACAGGGCCGTCTCGCGGCGTGCCACGCCTTCGGCGAAAAGCAGGAAAGCACGCCGTCGCTTTTCCCGTACGGCATCTACACAATTCCGGAAATCTCGACGGTCGGGAAAAACGAAGAAGAACTGACTCAGGAAGGCATCCCCTACGAGATCGGCAAGGCGCGTTACAAGGAAATCGCACGCGGCCAGATCATCGGCGACAACACCGGTCTCTTGAAGTTGATCTTCAACCTGGAGACCCGCGAACTGCTCGGGGTTCACATCATCGGCGAAGGCGCGAGCGAGCTGATCCACATCGGCCAAGCCGTGCTGGCCCACAAGGGCACGATCGACTACTTCGTCGATACCGTTTTCAATTATCCGACATTGGCGGAGTGTTATAAGACCGCCGCCTTCGACGGAATCAACCGGCTGGGATAGGCCTACTTCGCGGCCGGCGTCGCCATCGGTTTTCCTTTCTCGACCACCCAGGTCACCGCCGCCTTTGCCGCACCGGCGCTGGCGGCTTTCGCGTCATGGATCTTCCCGGCCGGTATGACGAGAGAATCGCCCGCCTTCAAATGTCGCGGCGCTTCACCGTCGATCAGGACGTCCATCTCACCTTCGATCATGACGATCATCTCCACGCCGAAATGAGAGTGCCGTCCGGTCGCACCGCCCCGCGGCACTTCGACCGTTCCGATCACCGTCTCGTGCGCCGCATCCGTCGGCACGTCGACCCGCTGCAGAATGGTCCGTTTGAGGTCTTGAGCCATCGCGGACGACGCCGCCATCGCGAATGCGAGCACGAGAATAGAAAAACGCATGAAGAGCCCTCCCCCGGCACGACCGCATTCTAACCTTTTACAGATAAGGCGCGAAGAGTCGGGCGAAATTGTTGCGCAGGCGCCTTGGCACCGGAAGCGCTACGACATCGGCAACCGTGACCGCCTTGGCGATCTTTTTGATGCTGTCGAAGTGCGTCTCGAGATCCTGACCAAGGTTCCCGTCATAACACTCGAGATTGGCTTCGAAATTGAGGCGCAAACTGCGCTGATCCCAGTTGGACGACCCGACGAGCGTCCACACGCCGTCTACGATCATCAGCTTGGTGTGATCGAAGGGCGGCGGAGACCGGTAGATCTGCACACCGTGTTCCAACAGGTACTGGAACTTCGCTTCCATCGCCCAATCGACAAGCGCGATATCGGTCCGTGAAGGCACAACAACCTGGACGCTAACCCCACGCATGGCGCAAACACCCAGCGCGTTCGTAAGAACCTCGTTCGGCAGGAAGTAAGGGGTCAGCACATGCACGCTCTTCTGCGCGACCGCCAGGGCGCCCAGAATGACCCACTGCGTACGCTGCGCGGAATTATCCGGCCCATCGGGAATCGCGCGGGCGTAAACGGGATCTTCCATTTTTTCCTGCGGACATTCGATCAGGGGCAGCTCGACCGCTTCATCGGTCGCGAACTTCCAATCTTCCTCGAACATCGCATTGAGCTGAGCGATCACCGGGCCGCTCACACGGAAATGCAGGTCGTGTATCTCCTCGTTTTTCTGCGCCGCATAACTGAGGCAGATATTCATGCCGCCAATGTAACCAAGGCGGCCATCGACAACCATGATCTTGCGGTGATTCCGCAAATTGATGAAAGGCAGGAATTTAAGGTTCTGCGGGATGAACCGCGCGGTCGCGATCCCCACCGCCGAAAGCAGTTTGTCGACCGGCTTGGTCCACTTGCCGCTGCCGATCTCATCGAGCAGCACGCGGACTTTCACACCGCGATGGTGCGCCGCGGTTAGCGCTTCGATGAATTTGAGCCCCACCTCATCGCAATCGAAAATATAAACGGACAGCGCGATACTGTGTTTGGCCTCGGCGATCGCCGCCAGCATATTCGGGTAGGCGCCCTCGGCGTTCACGAGAGGCACGACATGGTTCCCGCCGAGGAACGGCATGTTGTGTACGGACCGGGCGAATTGAAACAGTTGGCGCTGCTGAGGCGTTGGCAGCCCTTTGAAGGGCATATCGTGCGTGGCGAGGTTCGGCGGCGTGTCGACGCGGCGGCGTCCGCGATAACGGCGGGCACGCCGCGACACACGGTTGATCCCGAAAATCCAATAAATGAAGGTCCCGAAGAACGGCGACACCAGCACAAGGCCGATCCAGCCGATCGCGGGCGTTTCAGCCTTGGTCAAAATGATATGCACACACGCCGCCACCGCGATGGCGAAGTGCAAGGCCACCAATAAAGGTAAAAAATCTGCCATCAGCTATCGAGGATATCGCGGACCGTGCTACCGAGCTGCTGGAGGGTATACGGTTTTCCGATCAAACGCACGCCGGGGGCGAGCGTTCCGTTATGGACCATGGCATTGCGCGTATATCCGGTGGTGAACAGCACCTTGAGACTGGGCCACCGGCGTTGCGCTTCATCGGCGAGCTCACGCCCGTTCACGTTCGGCATGACAACGTCGGTGAAAAGCAACACGACCGCCGGATGTTCCTCGAGCAGTTTCAAGGCCTGCACGGCATTGTCGGCCTGGAGCACAGCATAGCCGAGCTCGCTCAAGCCTTCGACCGCCAGCTTCCGCACCGCTTCGTCATCTTCAACCACCAGAACGGTTTCACCCGGGACGGCGCGCACGGGCGCCGTGTCGACCTTCTTAACGGTATCGATGTCGTCCGCCCCTTCATAACGGGACAGGTAAATCTTGAAGGTCGTGCCCTGCCCGACCTCCGAATAAATCTTGATGTGACCGCCCGACTGTTTGACGAACCCATAAACCTGGCTGAGCCCGAGACCGGTCCCCTTCCCCGGTTCTTTGGTCGTGAAGAACGGGTCGAAAGCGCGACTGATGACCTCGGGCGGCATACCGGCGCCCGTATCCGTGACCGAAATCATGACGTACTGACCTGCCGCCGCGCCATCGCCGTGTTCCGCGACATAGGCGTCGTCCAAGTGCGCGTTCGCGGTTTCAAGCGTCAACTTTCCGCCTTGCGGCATAGCGTCGCGGGCATTTACGACAAGATTAAGAATGGCGGTCTCAAGCTGATGCGCGTCCGCATGGGTGCGCCACAGCCCGCCCGCGAGCACAACCTCGGTCTGGATGACCTCGCCCAACGTGCGGCGCAGAAGGTCAGACATCCCCGAGACCAGCTTGTTGGCATCGAGAGGACGCGGCTCCAGCACCTGCTTGCGCGCGAATGCGAGCATGCGTTGAGTCAGGGCGCCGCCGCGCTGTGCGCCTTCGATCGCCGCCTGCATGAACGGCTGGATGTTGAAATCGCCGCGATCGATCCGCCGCTGCATGATATTGAGCGCCCCCATGATCACGGCGAGCATATTGTTGAAGTCGTGCGCGATACCGCCGGTGAGCTGGCCGATCGCCTCCATCTTCTGGACCTGGCGGAGTTGCTCTTCGGCCTTCTCGCGCCGGAGCATCTCGGCGCTGAGCTTGTTGTTGGCCGCGCGTAGGTCGGCCTCAACTTCCTCGAGATATTCGCGCCGGCGCGCAACCGCGGCCAGGCTCAAGACGGCCACGGTCATCACCAGGAAGAGCGTGCCGTAGGCAAGAAGCTGGAGTACACCCGCCGTGAGGTTGGCCTTGGCCCGGCGCGCGACCAGCAGCCGATCCTCCTCGGCCGTCATCGCATCGACGATCGTGCGGGCGCCTTGAATAAGGTCCACACCCGTGCGCCGGCGCATCTCCTCGACGATACCGGCCTGGTCGCCGGCGCGGGCGGCGCGGACGAGAGCCTCCATCTGGACGAGGTGCGTATCGACATTCACCCGGAGCGACGTCAGCGATTCCGACTGGACGGCGTTGTCCGAGAGGAGATCCGTGAGCGCATCGAGTTCAGGTTTCAGGCGCCGCTCGGCCTCGGTGAGGGACGAGAGGTAGAATTCATCCTGGGTCAGGATGAACCCCCGGACCCCCGCTTCGGCCTCCTGCAAGAGGGAGTAGACCAACGTCAGGCGACCCTTTACGTCGGTCGTGTGGCGGACACGGTCCTGGAGCCCCTGGAACTGTTGCGCAACCAGAGCGAGGATGACAACAACCGCAACCAGGACAACGGCGGGAACAAGGATCGGCTGCGCCCACTTTTTCAGAAAACGGCTCTCTGGCACCCTGTCTCCTCGTATATTCGGGCGCGAACTGTAACGGGGAAAGCAAGGCAAACCAACCCCGGACACGCCCCGCACGGAGCGCGGGAAAAGCATCCTAACCCTCGGATGAAACGTTAGAATTTGGTAGCAGAAAAAGCCTCTGGATCACTTTACAAACGTGCCGCCGCACCGCAACTAAGAGTAGGCTCGAAAAAATACGACGGGAGACATGGCTAAAAACCCCTATGAGGTGCTCGGCGTCGCATCCAGCGCTGGCGACGACGAAATTCAGAAGGCTTTCCGCCGGCTGGCCAAGAAGTCGCACCCGGATCTGCATCCGGGAGACAAGAAGGCCGAGGACCGGTTTAAGGAGCTGAACGCCGCCTACGACATCCTGGGCGACGCCGCCAAGCGCGCGCGTTTCGACCGCGGCGAAATCGATGCGAGTGGCAACGAGATCCGCCAAAACCCCTTCGCGCGCGGTGCGCGGCATGGCGCGGCCGGCGGGGCCGGCGGCGGGCAGCATTTCTCCTTCGAAGATCTGGATCTGGGCGACCTGTTCGGCGGCATGTTCCGCGGTGGTCAGGGCGGCCCGCGCGGCGGCGACCCTTTCGGCGGCGGAGGCGGCCGGCCGGGACGCGGCGAAGATCAGCGCTTCATGCTTGAGGTCGACTTCGAGGAAGCCGCGGTCGGCGCCACAAAACGCCTCACGCTGCCGAACGGCAAATCCCTGGACGTCAATATTCCGCCCGGCATCAACGAAGGCCAAACCATACGCCTGAAGGGCCAAGGCGCGCCGGGTCACGGCGGCCCGGCCGGCGACGCCCTGATCGAGGTGAAGGTACGCCCGCATCCGGCCTTCAGGCGCGAAGGACGCGACATCTACGCCGAAGTTCCGATCTCATTGGGTGAGGCGGTCGCGGGCGGCAAGGTGGAGGTCCCGACGGTCCACGGGCCCGTGGCCATGACGGTTCCCAAGTGGACCAATGGAGGGGCACGCATGCGCCTTAAGGGTAAAGGCGTTCCCGCCACCAAGAGCGAACCGGCCGGCGACCAATATGTGGTGTTCGAGATCGTGCTTCCCAAAACACCGGATAAAGACCTGGAAGAATTTGTGAAGAACTGGGCAGAACGAAAACCTTATAATCCACGCAAGTAAAACGATCTTCGGGGGCGAGCATGCAAAGGTTGTGGGGGGCGATCGGCATTGCCGCCGGAGCGCTCGCATGCGGTTCCGCCGCCGCGCAAGATCCTACCCGCGCGGGCGGGGTGACGGCCATTCACGGCGGCGCCACCGCCGTACGCGATACGACGCAAGACGAACTGGCCCTTAACGATCCCATTTTTCGAAACGATATCCTTGAAACGGGGCCCGACGGCAAGCTGCGGGTCACGTTCGCCGACAACACACAACTCACGCTGGGCCCGGATGCCGACGTGGTCATCGACGACTTCGTTTACGCGCCCGAAAAAAAGACCGGCAAAGCCGCGCTGCGCATCGCCACCGGCACCGCACGCGTGATCGCCGGCGCGATTGAAGATAACAGCGGCAGCGAAGCCTTTTCGATACAGACACCCGTGGCGACCATCGGCATTCGCGGGACCGATTTTTTCGTCGAACTCGACGGCGATCATCTACAGGTCGCGTTGTTCTCCGGCTATGAGGTGAGTGTCACCAATACCGCCGGCACCACCGTATTGCGCCCCGGGGAAGGCACCGACGTGTGGGGCGCCGCAGCGCCGACCCCTGGAATCCCGTGGGGACCGGACCGTGTGAATCGCGCCCTCGCCATGGTCTCGCCGATCCCCGACAGCGCGCGTTCCCTGACCTATGCGCGCCCACCGGCAGAGGAAGACTCGTTGATGGCGGCCCTTACGCGCGGCGACGTCATCATCGACGCGCGGCTACGCTATGAGCACGTCACGCAGGACAATGCCCCCTTGGCCGCTTCCGCCGCCACGGCGCGCCTTCGGGTCGGTTACGAGACGGCCGCGTTCCGGGGCGTCTTCGCGGGGATCGAAGGCGAAATCACACGCGAGCTGTCGGGCAAGCGCAGCGACGGCGCCACCGTATTAAGCGGGCGCCCCGTCATTCCCGATCCCGACAGCGAAACGCTGAACCAGCTTTACGCCGGATGGTCCATGGCCGGTGACGACGGCATGACGGCCGCACGCGCCGTGCTCGGCCGCCAGCGTCTGATTTACGACAACGAGCGGTGGATCGGCGCGGGCGCCTTCCGCCAGAACGATCAGACGTTCGATGCGGTGACCGTCGAAGGCCGGCCGATGCCGCATATGGCCGTACGGTATGCGTATATCGACGGCGTCAACCGTGTACTCGGCAATAGCACCCCCAATGGCCATTGGCGTAGCGACAGCCATGCGCTCGCCGTCACCACCGATCTTGTGCCTTATGGCTTGCTGACCGGTTATGCCTACTTGATCGACTTGCAATCGGCGCCGCAATTCTCATCGGCGACTTACGGCGTGCGGTACGACACCATGGCCACCGGCGGCGAAGCGATGTTCGGGTTGGAAGCGGAACTCGCGCGTCAAACCGATTACCGTCATAACACCGCGAACTTCGCACTGACTTACGCGCTGTTGCGGCCCTCGATCCACTATCAAGACACCACTTTATTCGCCGGCGTCGAATTCCTGGAAGGCAACGGTGTGAACAGCCTGCAGACGCCGCTCGCCACCCTGCACCGGCACAACGGCTGGGCGGACGTCGTGAACATCACCCCCGCCGACGGACTGCGCGATGTCCACCTGCGCTATTTGCAGGAACTGCCGGATTTCGGTCCGATCAAAACGCCGCGCATCGACTTGCGCCTGCATCACTTCACCAGCGATAGCGGGCGCGTCACCTATGGGACCGAGTTCGATGCCGACATCAACGTCAGTCTGAGGGGCTACGCCACGGTGGGCGTGCGCTGGGCCCGCTACGAAGCACGCAGCTTCGCCAGCGATACCGAGAAGCTGTGGCTCTACGTCGAGACGCGCTTCTAACTACCTACCAGAACAAGACGACGAGACCGTCCTGTCCGTTTATGAACAGGCCGCCGCCATCGGCATCGCCGCCGTATCCAAAATGCGGATTGAGTGTTGGACCGCCGCTCACCGAAAAATAAGGATCGGTACAGGCGCTCCCCACGACGCTGATCGCTGGAATACACCCTGGGATACGCCCACGCGTTGTGCTGGCATCCAATTCGCTATTCAGCATACTGGCGGCCGTGGCACCACCGCTGGCGCCGTCCGCGGTATTGCTGGCACGCGTACCACGCGTGCCCTGGAGACGCGGCGTACCCTGGTCTGCGAACGATGTCACACCATTCCCGGACGTTGTACCGCCCGTGCCGCCCGTGCCCGCGGTTATAGCGAGATTGCCGCCGTTGTTGAGGAAAAGGCCGCCCGCGAAGCCGCCCCCGCCGCCATCCCAGATCGTGGATCCTGAGCCATCGGTGTCGCTACCGCCGCCCGGCCCCCAGACCTTGCCGTAGAAGGTGACTAAGCCTCCCAAATTCTCGCCTGTGATCGTGCCGGTCTCCGCATCCCGGAAATCGCAGCGATAGGGGCCGACGCGATTACCGTTCACGGAAACATCGCCGGGGCCACATATGTCGGTCGAAATCGTACGGAAATCCAGCAAGCGAGTTACCACATACCTTGCGCCGCCCGCCAACGTACCGTCCGCGTCCGTACTTCCGGACATATTCGGGGCTCTGTCGACCGCGGTGCTTGTGAAGCCACCGGACTCTAGGTCGAATCGCCAGTTCACAATGAGATTGGTAAGCGCGCTCGCGGTGTTAACAAGCGGCAGACGATGATTATACCACTGGAGAACTTGGAAAGAGGACCTCGCGATGTCCCAAACACGCACGTCAGACGCCGCGCCGTCATAGATATTCTGGTAACTACCGCCGCTGGCTGAAGTCCATGTCGCGCCGACGGCAAATCGCGCATTCGGCGCGCGGATCGTCGCGCCCGCAAGCACATTCGAAAGGCGCGCGGCGGCTTTACTATTTTTATAGAGAACGACATTGCCCGCATCATACGTCACCGCCAGGTGCGTCCATTGGCCGGCGGTGAGCGACACGCCTAGCGCCTCCGTATCGATTGTGGTGGTGCCGCTACCAACAGACAGCGAAAGAGCGCCCCCCTCAGTCATGAACAAACGGAAAGAGCTATTCGCAAGATTGTTGGCGTTCCACTGCGAGATCAGGGTCGCTTCTTGGCTGGTCCCGGGCAGTGCGCGCGGCTTAAACCAACCCTCGATCGTGAATGCCCCCGACGACGTACCATTGTCACCGTTGTTGTTTGTATGGGCATAGCCAGCCCCATAAGTGTCCATCGCCAACATCGGTATCCCAACCATCACGTTGTCGATGTAGCTCACCGTGTTCGCACCGTTCACGAGATAGACGCGCTGAGTCCCGGCATTGTCGACGTCGCCGGTATCCACGTACGCGTAGGCGCGATTGGTTGCATCATCGGACTGCTCGATCTTCATCCAGACGCTATTGCCATTGTCGTAGACTTCGATGAGGTACTTACGCGCACTACGAAGCTGGAAAGCGGGAGTGCCCAGAGCCTTGGTCGGCGTCAGGCTCACGCCGTTATTCAAAATATCGAGGTCGCCCGGCTCACCGCCGGCATCAATATTGCCGCTGACGCGAAAGGTGATGCCTTGAGCCAGAATATCCCCAGTCGGCGTGCCGCTGGCACGCGTGATGATCGAGAATCCGGCGGTTGTCGCACCAGCACTGTTCGGGTCCGGCGTCCATTCCGTGGCTATGTACAGTGGCTTTTCGCTTGCATCGAATCGGAAACTCGCCGCCGAGACGAAATAGGACGATGTTGTGGTCAAGCTTGCAACCGCATTGCCGGCAGAGTCCGTTGTCGCCGTTGGGGCG
>JAIUPE010000031.1 GCA_020160875.1 Pseudomonadota bacterium | reverse complement strand
CCTCGGCCTGCAGGTGTATGAATACCACCACGCCGCGTTCAAGCTGACGGACGGCATCTATCCGTCGGCCTTCTATCTCGCCACGGGCTTCCACGGCTTCCACGTCTTCGTCGGCACCGTGTTCCTGCTCGTCTGCGGCGTCCGCGCCGCGAAGAACCAGTTCTCGCCGCACAAGCACATCGGGTTCCAGGCCGCGGCCTGGTACTGGCACTTCGTCGACGTGGTGTGGCTGTTCCTGTTCGTGTGGGTCTACTGGCTCCTCGGCGCCCCGGTCCGCACGTTTGGCGGTTAAGGGAGCGGGCGGTTAACCGCTCCGAAAGCCTCGAAAAAGAAAACGCCGCTCCCCAGGGAGCGGCGTTTTTGTTTCGCGCGCGCCTTCCCGGCTACGGCGCGCCATCTTCCAGGGTGTCCCAGGCCGCGCCCCCGGCGCCCAAGGACCTGCCCTTCTCGAACAAAGCCGTCATGCGCTGCTGATTGAAGTCCAGCGGCGACGGATTCATGCCCGGCGGGACATAACTGACGCTCAGATCCAGGCCATTGCGTTTCGCGAAAGCGGCAACGGCCGTCAGTTCGGTCCGGGTGTTGGTTTTGCTGGCGACGTCGAAGCTGCGGCGCAGGATCGAGAGGGTCTCGTTCGGCGTCACGACAAAAGCCACGTCGAGGGCGCCGTTCACGAGGACATACAGACGGGCTTTCATCTCCCCCGTTTCCTGGTCCGTCCACAGAAGAAGAGAGTCGGGCACCGCGAAGAACGATGTGACGGCGCTGCCGTCCACATGCATTTCGGTGAAATGCCGCCCCTTTGCCTGCACGTCGATCATCACCGGGGGGAATATCCCAGGCACGCTGGCGGATGCGATCAGCACCCTGCGGAAGAGCTGCGTGGCCTGCGGCCCGCCGACGAGCGCGATCGCGCCCATGTCCCATAAGGTCAGAGTCTGCGTGTCGAGGTTAGTCGTGCCGACGAGAAGCCGCCGTCCGGCCCGATGCTCCTTGGCGACCGCGGCCACCACCCGGTCGTCGACGAGGTCCGTGACCAGCCGTTCAAGCGGGCCGCCGCTGAACAGACTCGGGCGGAAGAACGCGAGAAAACCCCGGAAATCGAGCAGATCCGCCGACTGGCCGCCGGTGTAGCCGGCCTTCAGCGCCTCATCATACGCGGGACCGAGAAACGCGAAGGGCGCGGCCAGCGCGCCCGTGCTGATACCCGTCACGACGTCGAACGTCGGCCGATCCCCATGCTGGCTCCAGCCATACAGGACGCCCGCGCCATACGCGCCGTTCGCCCCGCCCCCGGAGAGCGACAGGATCTCGAGCGGGCGTCCACGCTGGGCGCGTTCAGCGCGGAAGTAGTCGACCAGCTTCTCGGCCTCGGCCGGCTCGGCGATCGCAAGGCGCACATCCGCAAATCCCGGCGGTATCGCGGCGCGCTGCTCGGCGGCCGTGTAGGCAATCCGCGCCGGCGCGGCGCAGGCGCTTGTGAGTCCGAGCGTGAAAAGGACGGCGGCGAAGTGGCGTGAGCGTGGAGCGATGCGGCGCGGCATGTGACGAGAGTACCTGGAGGGCTGACGTGCGCGCGAGAATTTTGCGCGTGATCGCGGGGCCTTGCGCTCCTATAGTAACGCATGTCGTCCTCCAGCAAACCTCGCGCGCCGCTGTTCGTGGCCGGTTTTTTCTGCCGCTGTCCGCGCTGCGGCCGGGGCCGCCTGTTCGAGGGCTATCTCCACGTCCGCCCGAGCTGCGAGGTCTGCGGCCTCAGTTTCGCGGGCCATGACACAGCCGATGGGCCCGCCTTTTTCATCATGATGCCGCTCTGCATCATCACCGCCGTGGCGGCCCTGCTGTTCGACCGTTTCGCCGAACCGCCTATTTGGGCTCATTTCGTGATCTGGCCCGCCTTCATCAGCCTGGCGGCGGGACTGGCCCTGCGGCCCGTCAAAGCCACGATGATCGCCCTCCAATACCGGTTCCGGGACGTGGAGCACGAAATCACGGGCGTGGAATAATCCGGAGATCCGGTGTTAGGCTTGCCTCCTGTTCGTGGCTGGACACGGGGGTGAAGCGCCATGACTGGTACGTTGAGCCGTCGCAATGCGCTCATGGGCGGGGTTGCGCTCGCCGCCCTCGCGCGCGCCGGCGGGGCCCGCGCCGCAACCTCCCCTTATCGCCTGACCCTCTATCGCGATCCGCACTGCGCCTGTTGTCTTGACTGGGTCGCCGTGGTCGAAAAGATTTTCGTGGTCGAGATCATCACGTCGCGTCCGCTGGCCGAAGTGAACAAGCAGCTCGACATCCCTTACGACCTCTGGGCCTGCCATACGGGCGTCGTCGACAAATACATCATCGAAGGGCACGTTCCGCCCGCGGACATCGAGCGCCTCCTGCGCGAGCGTCCCGATAACGTGCGCGGCCTTTCGGTACCTGGCATGCCCATCGGCGCGCCGGGGATGGAATCGCCGGACGGCCGGGCCGATCCGTTCACGGTCCTCGCGTTTAGAACCGACGGCGAGCTGAGGACATGGTCCCGGCATAACGGGGCCTGACAAACAAAAAGGGCGGTCTTTCGACCGCCCTCCTTCGTTTCAAAACATCGCTCCCTAGCGGACGATATCCTCGTCCGGCGTCGAGGTGATCTTGTGGATCGACAGATCCGCGCCGTTGAACTCCTGTTCTTCCGACAAACGAATCCCGACGGTGGCCTTCAGCGTGCCGTACACGGCGAAGCCCGCCACGAGACCGATGAGCACGCCGGTCGCGGTCCCGACCAGCTGGCCCATGAAATTCACGCCGCCCATGCCGCCCAGGGCTTCCATGCCGAACACGCCACACAAAAGGCCGCCAAGCGTGCCGCACAAGCCATGCAGCGGCCACACGCCAAGGACGTCGTCGATCTTCAGCTTGTCCTGCATGAAGTTGAACGCGTACACGAACAGGGCGCCGGCGAGGCCGCCCGTCACAAGCGCGCCCACCGGATGCATCACGTCCGAGCCGGCGCACACCGCCACGAGGCCCGCCAACGCGCCGTTGTGAACGAAGCCCGGATCGTTGCGGCCGACGAGAAGCGCCGTGAGCGTGCCGCCGACCATGGCCATCAGCGAGTTCACCGCGACGAGCCCCGTCACGGCTTCAAGCCTCTGCGCGCTCATCACGTTGAAACCGAACCAGCCCACCGACAGGATCCATGCGCCGAGCGCGAGCCACACGATATTGGACGGCGGCATACCGATCGCGCGGCCGTCGGCGGTGAAGCGGCCCTTGCGGTTGCCGAGCATGATGACGGCGCCAAGCGCGATCCATCCGCCCATGGCGTGCACGACCACAGAGCCCGCGAAGTCGTGGAATTTCGCGCCGGTGAGGCTTTCCACCATGTCCTGGAAACCGTGGTTGTTATTCCACGCCATACCTTCGAAGAAAGGATAGATCAAACCGACGATCAGGAACGTCGCGATGAGCTGCGGATAGAATTTCGCGCGCTCGGCGATTCCGCCCGAGATGATCGCGGGCACGGCCGCGGCGAAGGTCAGCAGGAAGAAGTATTTGACGAGATCGTAGCCCTGGCCCTGATAGCCAGCGCCCGCGGCGCCCGAGATGACCGGCGCGCTGTCGAGGAAGCTCATTCCATAAGCGATCGAGAAGCCAACGAAGAAGTAGGCGATCGTCGAACCGGAGAAATCCACCAGGATCTTCACCAGCGCGTTCACCTGCGAACGCTTGCGCACCGTGCCGACTTCCAAGAACGCGAATCCGGCGTGCATCGCCAGAACCATGATCGCGCCCATCAAAATGAAAAAGACGTCTCCGCCCATTAAGTCCCCCTACACCTAAATCCAAAACCTGCTGCTTTTTAAGGCTGGCTAAGGTCTTTAGATGCCCTATGGCTAAGGTTTAGGCAATCTTACGAATGCGGAATTTGAAAAATTCCCCTTGGGGGCTCTGAGCCAGACTGTGGATAACTTCATGACCATGGGCGCCGCAGAAGGCGGGAACGTCCCGCAACGCCGCCGGATCGGTCGCCAGGAGAACGACCTCGGCGGGGCCGGAGATGCCCTTCAGCGTCTTGTTGAGGCGCAGCACCGGCAGCGGGCAACTGAGGCCACGGGCGTCGATGGTGATGGGCTGCAATGCGTGAGGGCCGGGTTGCGTCATGAGGCCCGCACTGTAGTGTGCGGGGCCATGACGGCGGAAGCGAAGAAGCATGTTTGAGACGTGGGGGGTGATCGGCGCGGGCCTCGTCCTTGGCGGCGTGATCGGCGCGGCCGTGCTGCTGACCAATTTCTGCGCCCTCGGCGGCATCGCCGACATCCTGTTCGCCAAGGACTGGCGCCGGTTCCGCGCCTGGGTGTTGGCGGCGGGCATCGCCATCGTGGGGGCGCACGTCCTGGATAGCGCGGGCCTCATACCGCTCGACCGGGCAACCTCCCTCGCGCCCGTCATCCTCTGGCTCCCCGCGCTTCTGGGCGGCCTCCTGTTCGGCTTTGGCATGGCCCTCGGCGGCGGCTGCATCAGCCGGGGCCTCGCCCGCATCGGCGCGGGCTCCCTCAAGTCCCTCGCCATCATCGCCGTCATAGCGCTCAGCGCCGCGGCGACGATGACCTGGCTCGCCCCGCTTCAAGACCTGCTCGGGCGCACCGCCGTACTCGGCACCTTCGGCCCCGGCGGTTTGCACCGGATCTTCGGCAACCTGCCGTTCATCGGCGCGGAAACCGTGCGCTGGGTCTTGGTCGCGCTATTGGGCGGCGGCGCCCTGTGGTTCGCGCTGAAGGATTCATGGTTCCGTGCTTCCCGCGATCACCTTATCGGCGGTCTCATCATCGGCCTGACGATCGTCGCGGCTTGGTTCGTCGCGGGCCGCCTCTTTGAAACCGGCGGCGCCAGCGCGTTCACCGCCATCAACTTCGTCCCGCCGCTGGGCGAATCCGTACTTTCGCTCGGCGGCCGCTCCCCTGCCCTATTTCCGCTGATGCTGACCTTGGGTGTCCCGCTGGGCGCCTTCATCGCGGGCCTGCTGACCCGCAACCTCGCCCTCGATACCTTCGTGGTCCGGGAGGACCTCGTCCGCAGCCTCATCGGCGCCGTGCTGATGGGCATCGGCGGCACCATTGCGGGGGGCTGCACCTTCGGCCAGGGGCTTTCGGGCGTTTCCACCCTTTCCGTGACGTCCTTCATCGCCACCTTCGGCCTGATCGCCGGCAGTATCTGGGGCATCCGCTATCACGAGGCCGGCGGCATCTGGAGCGGCCTGAAGCTCGCCCTTAAGCGGAGCTAAAGGATATCGTTCCCCTGATATGGGAACGGGCCACCTTCCTTCTTCTGCTGATGAGCGCGGGACTCACGCTGGCGTGAAACCAGATCGCCGCTCCGGCGCGCGCGACGGCAAGGCTGCGGACGGCTTCATCGCGCAGATCGACAAGACGGGGTTCAGGCTGAGCGGAATTTCGAATGAGGCGCTGAAGTCACGCGTCAACGCGCGGTCACGACCTTACGCAACGCCGCGAGGTCGCCCGCGATGGCCTTCGCGGTTTTCTGTTCCATGCTCCGGAAGCGCGTGAGCACTTCGCGGCCCAGCGCCGTGAGTTCCGCGCCACCGCCGCCGCCCTTCCCGCCCTTGGACTTGGTGACGAGCGGCGATTTGAACATCTTGTTCATCGCATCGACCAACAGCCAGGCACGGCGGTAGCTCATATCCATGCGCTTGCCCGCGGCCACGATGGAGCCCGTTTCGTCGATCCCGGTCAGAAGATCGGCTTTCCCAGGACCCAAGTGATCCTCGATCCCGAGATACACGCGCAAGCGCGGCCCAATACGTCGTTCCGCGGGCCGGCGTTCCGTTTTGGCTTTCATCGCTTTTATCCTCGCTCGCCGGACTATACAGTCTTTGTCTCCCGTTTTGGAGTTCCAGGAATGTCAGAAAGCCAAGTCTCTTTCGCCAGCCCCGCCGACGTCGCCGCATGGCGCGCGGCCGACAATGCCGTCATCGTCGACGTGCGCGAGCAGAACGAATGGGACCAAGTCCATATCCCCGGCGCCATCCTGATGCCGCTGTCCACGTTCGATCCCACCAAAATCCCCGACGCGGGCGGCAAACATCTCGTGTTCCATTGCAAGAGCGGCGTCCGCTGCGGCATGGCGGCGCAGAAAGCCCTCGCGGGCGGCTTCCAGGGCCAGATCACACGCCTGCAAGGCGGCATCCTCGGCTGGCTCCAATCCGGTTACGAGGTCGAGGAAGGCTAAGGGTGGACACACCGCCAAATACCTTGGCCGCACGCAAGCCCGAAGATCACCGCCTTTTCCTGGTGGTGGTCGATGATTCACCGGAGCTGCCCGCGGCCATCGACTATGCCTGCGAGCGCGCGCGGCAGACCGGCGGACGCGTGGCGCTCCTATACGTCTATCAAGTCGATCACGATTTTCATCACTTCAAATTCGTTTCCGAACTTGCCGATCAGGAAGCGCACAAAGAAGCCGAAGATGTCGTGCGCCTTCATGCGCTCCGCATCGTTCAGGAAACCGGCCGCACGCCCGACACCTACGTGCGCCACGGTGCGCGGCGAACAGAGCTGTTCAAGCTCGTGAAGGAGCATCCCGAACTCTCGATCCTCATCCTGTCCGCCGCGCCGGGAAAAAAACCGGGGCCGCTTGTCGAAGCGGTCACGGGAAAATACGCGGGCAAGATCGGGATCCCGGTCACCGTCGTGCCCGGCTTGCCGAGAGCGGCGACCGCCTAAGCTGCGGCGGCTCCACGTTTTGCCTGTACAATTCGCGCGAAAATAAATTCGGCTCGAATATTTTCGCGCGGAACCACGGATAGAACGAGAGAGCTTCTATCCGACGATGGGTAGAAGAACCCGACGATTCTGTATCGAATTGTTGCAGATCAAAGAAACCGCGTGGCGTTTTTGCTTTTCTAGCCCTAGAGCTAGTCAGAACGCGGGCAGAGACCACGCGGAACCTGGGGTACTACGAAGCGATGCAGGACAAAGTCGTTCCGATTCCGCGCGTGACCGTTCACCCGCCGCAGGATTTGCGCGCACTCGTCGAAGACATGGCAGAGTGGCGTCATAAGCCGGTCGCCGGCACCCAGCTTTTCATCGTCGACGCCAACGGCGCGGTCCCGGTCGGAAAGCAAACGCCGGAGATGACCAGCATGCTCGTCACCGGCTTATGTTACACCGCCGCCCGCTATAGCGCGAAGATCTACAAGGTCGCCCCGACCGAATACGCGCTGCTGGCTCATTCGCCGGGCGCGCGCAGCCTCGAACTTCTGCGCGACATCAAGATCGCCATGCTGCGCGCGGTCGAGAAGCATTGCCCGGAGAATTTCGGCAACATCAATCAGGCGCGCTTCGCGCTGATCTACGACCTTGAACAAAACTTCCGCGCGGCCGCCGAGCGTATCTCGCGCTATACCGCCGACGCCCAGCGGGCCGCCGATCCGGAAGCAAAAAAGCAGGAGCTGCGTCCGCTTTCGCCCGACGACCTCGAGAACATCCTTCACGCCTTCAAGCGCTTCGGCGCCGACAAGTTCCTGAAAGCCTTCATGCGCGACCAGATGGTGGCCCGCGCGAAGCCGGGTTACATGCCGGTCCCCACCATGCATGAGTATTTCGTCAGCATGGACGCGCTGCGTAAGCCGTTGTTCATCGATGTCGAAATGCGCGCGTCGGGTCCACTGTTCAACGAGTTCACCCGCGTGCTCGATCAAATCGTGCTGCGCTCGTTCTCGCACATGAGCGACGTCACGCCGATGCCCTTCTCGCTCAACGTGAACGTGGTGACCACCTTCACGTCCGCCTTCGCCGATTTCATGGATCAGACCTCGAAGGACGTGCTGTCGCGCATGGTGTTCGAATTCCGCCAAGCCGACATCGTCGAGCACTTCGACGAATTCGAAGTCGCGCGCGGCATGATCAAGGCCATGGGCGCCAATATCGGTGTCGACAAGATCTTCCCGCAGACGCTTGGCTTGGTCGATCTCGACTACATCGGCGCCAAATACGCCAAGGTACACTGGCGCAACGGCGCGGAAGAACTTCTGCGCGAGCGCGGCAAGACCTTCAATTACATGAAGAGCTGCGGCATCCAGCCGATCCTGATCCGCGTCGACAGCGCTCAGGCGATCGCGGTGGGGGCCGAACTCGGCGTCGAAACCTTCCAGGGTTTCGCCATCGACCACATGCTGCGGCAGAAAGTGGCTTAAGTCTTAGGGCCCAAGCCCCACTCTTTCGCCCACGACAATCCACGCAGCGTTTCACCGCGCGGGTTGTATTCCATGCCGACCCAGCCGTCGTAGCCTTGCCCGTCGAGGAAATCGAAGATGAACCGCCAGTTCACTTCGTTGAACTTATCGGGTTCGTGACGGCCCGGCACACCCGCCACCTGCACATGACCGATGATATCGAGGTTGTGCTCGAGGAAGTCCGTGAGATTTCCCTGCGCGCGCTGCGCGTGATAGGCGTCGAACAGGATTTTCAAATTCTTCTGTTCGAGGCGGCGCACGATGTCCGCGACCTGATCCGGGAACACCAGAAAGTAGTCCGGGATCACGACATTCTCGAGCACGATCTCCACGTCCTCCTTGCGCGCCCGCTCGCACGCGTAGACGATATTCTTCTCGTAGGTCTCCATCGCGCCGTCTTCATCCTGGGAAATGCAGCCCGCCATCACATGGATGCGGGGACATTCGGCGGTCTCGGCGAACGCGAGCGCGATATCGATGGTATCGCGGAATTCATCCTCGCGCCCCGGGAGCGCGGCAAGCCCGCGTTCCCCCGCTTCCCAATTGCCCGGCGGCGCGTTCATCATCACGAACGACACGCCCGCCATGCCGCAAGCATCCGCGATATCGATCGCATCGACATGGTACGGGAGCTGGCACTCCACCGCCTTGAAGCCGGCGTCCGCCGCGGCCTTGATCCGCTCCACGAACGGCAATTCGGTAAACAACATCGAGATATTGGCGGCAAAACGCGGCATGGGTTCTTATCCAAAACGGCGGCGAATGAGAGCGTCGATCTTTTGCGCCACTTCCCCGGCGGCATTCAAGGGCGGATGCGTCCAGCGTTCGAACGCACCGCCCTGAATAGAGCCAAAGGGTCGCGCGTAACCACCTTCGTAGAGATGCCGGTGCAGCCGCGCGTGCTTGGGCGTCACCATGCCCTCAGGCGAATAAATATAAACCGGAGCTGAGGTGGCGCAGGCTTCCGAGCACATGGACACGGAATCGCCGGTGACCACGATCGCGTCGGCCAACGCGAGATAACCGAAGTAGGGATTGTCGCCGCCGACGCTCCACAAGAACGCATGGTGAGGAGCGGTCATGGCGGCTTTCATGGCCTGCTCGCCCGCCGCGCCCGTGCGCCGCGAACTCGCCAGCAACACAGCGCCGCCTTGTCTCTCGGCGAAACGTGAAACCTCGGCGGCAAGCGCGCGCGCAAGCACGGGCGGAAACGGTTTGCGATGGGTGGCCCCACCGACGATGAGGGCGATGAACGGCTTTGGAATGGATTGGATCCGTCCCCGCCATGCATCGGCGGCGCTGGCCAAGCGCTGTGGGGTCAGGCGATGCGGCGCGCCGGTGATGCGCATCACGTTGGATGCATCGTCCGGGGCCCGTTCGCCGTCGTGGCGCGGCACGGCGATCAGATCGAAGTCCTCGGCGCCGCGCGGGCCCGGGTCCATGATCTGCGCCAGGATCACCGGCTTTCCGGCGTTATGTTTGATCCAGCGCGCGATCGGCGCCGTACGGCGTCCGGCGGCGATCACGACGTCCGGCCATGGCGGTCCAAAGGTCATGCGTGTTTCCGGCGCGAGACCGATCAGGCTGGCGCCCGTCAGCGCGTTGGGGAGGCGGGCCAGCGGGTTGTAGCGGATAGGAACGGCTTTGAAGTCCCTGCCAGCCGCGCGTTCCAGAGCTTCGGCCACGCCGAAAGCCTGGGCCACATTGCCCGCGCGGTCGTCGGTCAGAACCCAGATCAGTGGTTGGCCGTGCATCAAAAATCCCGGAATCCGTTGGATTTTCTATAGCAGATTGCCGGGCGTTGTACCGTCCCCGCATTGCCGCTAAATAAAACCGGAAATTCGGGGAACAAGGACAGTTCATGACCACAGAGCGCAACGCCCGTCAGACCGCCGCCGGCAAGATCGTCGCCAAATTCCTGCTCGACATCAAAGCCGTGAATTTCCGCCCCGAAGAGCCCTATAAGCTCACCGCCGGCTGGGCCAGCCCGGTCTATATCGATTGCCGCAAGGTCATCTCCTTCGTCGAAGCGCGCCAGACCATCACCCGCCTGGCCAAAGAGGAAATCAACGAAGTCATCGGCGCCGGCAAGATCGATACGGTCGCGGGCGGTGAAACCGCCGGCATCCCCTACGCCGCCTGGATCTCGGACGCACTCGGCTTGCCCATGCAATACGTGCGCAAGAAGCCGAAGGGCTTCGGCCGCATGGCGCAGATCGAAGGCGAGTTGCACGAAGGCCAGAACGTCATCCTGGTCGAGGATCTGGCCAGCAGCGGCGATTCGAAGATCGGTTTCGTGAAGGCCCTGCGCGATGCAGGCGCGAAGTGCGACCATTGCTTGGTCGTGTTCTTCTACGGCGCCTTCCCGGGTGCGATTGAAATGCTCGCGAACGAAGGTATCGCGCTTCACTACCTCGCCACCTGGCGCGACGTCATCGCCGTGGCGGAGGAAGGCAAATACTTCTCGCCGCAGGCCATCGCCGGCGTGAAGGAATTCCTGAAGGACCCGATCGGCTGGTCCGTGGCGCATGGCGGCAAGGGCGCTTAATGAGTTGCCCCGCCATCCTTGCGGCCGTCAGGCGACGAGGATCCAGGGTTTGACTGATTCTTGGGTTTAAAACGCCCCCCAGGGTCGTTGGCGTTACGCGCCAAGGACGACAGCCGTTTTCAAAACAACGATCCCTGTACCGGGGGCTCAGGCGTCAGCAGCGAAGCGTCGTCCTCGGCGCTCGTCTTGTTGAGGCGCGGGCTCACGGGACGCATCGTCATCGTGTCGGCGGGATAGGACGTCAGCAGCGGCAGCACACTCGCCACGCTATTGCGGTCCGTGTCGAGCCACGCGTCCCAGTGGTCTTTCGCCAGGATCACCGGCATGCGGTCGTGGATCGTCCCGACCAATGTGTTCGCGTTGGTGCAGATGATCGCGAAACTCTCGAGGCCTTCCCAGCGCTCCCAGAGACCGGCGAAAGCCATGAGCCCGCCATCGGCCTTCTCGAACAGCATCGGGCGCTTCTCGCGGCCATCCTGCCGCCACTCGTAAAACCCGTCGGCGACCACGAGACACCGGCGCTGTTTCATCGCGTCGCGGAACGTCGGTTTCTCGGCCACCGTCTCCGCACGCGCGTTGATCTGCCCCGTGCCCACCGGGACACCGGGCCGTTGCGGCGCCGACCAACCCGGGATGAGTCCCCAGCGGATCAGGGAGATTTGCCGCCCCGACGGCATGCGCCGCACGACGGGCGCTTCCTGCGTGGGCGCCATGTTGTAGCGCGGCTGGAGGTTGAGCCGCGTGCCCACCAGTTCGAATTCATCGAAGACGCGGCCCGTCGGGGCCACTAATTTGTACCGCCCGCACATCGCCGGTTATCTCAGTGCCTCGTTGAGCACATGCCCAAGGCGCATCCCCGCCTTGGCGATGCGGTCGAGAGCAACGGGCATGTTCTGTTTGACATAAACCTCATCGAACACAAGACCGCCGGGATTGCCGACATAGCCCGTCGCCGGGGTACGCATGATCCACAGGCTCTCCGCCGCCCAGGCCGCCGGCGGCGTTTCGATCCATTCCACGAACAACCGGTCGAGCGGCGTATAGGCCTGATAGGCGGCGCGCAGGGACTCAAGCGCCTGAGGGTCCGTCGCAAGGATGTCTTCGTCCCACATCGCGCGCATGGTGGTCGCTTTGCCCAGGAAGGTCGCCGGGATGGCCTCACCGCCCCGATCCTCGGCGAAGCCGACGCGCAACGGCTCATGGATGTCGCCGACAAAATGCGCGAGGAACTTCAGTGCCGTCGCCCGCTGCTCGCGCGGCGCGCCGCTTTTGACGGTCTGGAGATTACGCTCGATTTCACGGATGAGGCAGCTCGTCCTTTCGGGGCAGTCCCGCGACACATCCACGTTGCGCGCATCCTGCGGCACGTAGACCACATGCCAATCTTTCGTCTCAGGATGTTCGTCGCGGTCATGATTGGCCCAAGCGCAGGCGTCGGCAAAGCCTGCCTCGCCCTCGACATCGAGCAGAGCCTTCACCTCGCCGCGCTGCTTGTCCTGAAGATTGTCCCACGCCACATGGCACACCATACGATGGCCCGCGTCGCCCCATCCAAAAGCCGGCGCGCTCATGGCGCAGGCCGTAAGAACACCAATGATGAAACGGCTAATCATCGCTCTTCCCTCACGAACGCCGCCATCATAGGGCCGGCGCGCGGGAAGAGGTAGTTATGCCGTGCCGTGCTGTTCGCCGCCCGCCACCGGCAGACTGACCGTCACGCGAAGGCCGCCCTCGGCGCGGTTTGTCAGCTCGACATCGCCGCCCATGCTGCGGATGGCGTTGCGCGCGATCGTGAGGCCGAGGCCCGCCCCACCGGTTTCGCGCGAGCGCGAGCTTTCAAGGCGCACGAACGGCTGGAACACGCGGTCCATCTCATGGGGCGGCACGCCGGGCCCAGTATCGTCCACATAGATGCGCAACTCGCCCGCCGCCGGCGCCATCGTCACCTGCGCCGTCTTGCCGTACTTCAGCGCATTGTCGACCAAGTTGGTGATCGCACGCTTGAAGGCCAGCGGACGGGTCAGGAATTCGAAACTGTCGGGTCCGGCATAGGCCACTTCACGGCCCGAGAAGCTGAGATCGCTGCACAAGGACGCCACCACGGCGGCCACGTCGATATGCGAGGCCGGCTCGTTCGCCGCATCGTCACGCGCGAACACCAGCGTCTCGGCGATCATCGCTTCCATTTCGTTGAGGTCGTGCATCATCTTGCCGCGCTGTTCGTCGTCGTCCACGAACTCGGCGCGCAGGCGCAAGCGTGTAATTGGCGTGCGCAGGTCGTGGCTGATGGCCGCCAGCATCTGGGTGCGGTCCTGGATATAGCGCTTCACGCGCGTCTGCATGGTGTTGAAAGCGCGCGTCGCGCGGCGCACTTCCGGCGGCCCCTTCTCGCTCAGAGGCTCGGCGTTCACATCGACGCCCAATCGTTCGGCCGCGGCGGCGAACACCGGCAGGGGCGCTGTGGCGCGCGAAACGCCCCACAGCGCGACCCCCATCAAAAGGACCGAGACCGCCGCGAGCCAATAGGGGAACGCCGTCAGCCCCGGCGGATCGGCGATATTGAGCACCACGCGGGCGTTGAACCAGCGCGTCGAATTCACCGGGCGGACCGAAACACGGAACATGGCCGAATCCGCGACCGGAAGCGTGCCGCCGAGGGAGCGCAGACTGTGAATGGCCCGGCGCGAGAAGCCGTCGTCCCGCCCGCGCTCCTCGCCTTGCGCCGTCGCCGGTGGCCGCGGGAAATCCTCGGGGATCGTATGGGTGTCCGCCGCGACTTCGCCCTGGGCGGGATCGCCCAGCGGAAAATGCGGGTCCATGTCCGTCACCTGGTCCATGGCTTCCATGAAGGGAAGATTCTCGAACGCGCGGTCGTCGAACAGACTGTCGGCGCGAATCTCGGCGTCCCGCGGAAACTCACGGCGAAGCGCACGCAAGAAGATGCGCGAGGTCAATTGGCTGTCGGAATTGCGCACCAAGGGCTGTGAATTGAAGGTCATGCGCATGACCGGCGAATTCAGGCGCTGCAGAAGCTCGATCTGGTCCTGGCGCGTGGGCGCACGCTCCAACATGCGCCGGATGACGATGATCTGCTCGGCGGCCTGGGTCGCGGCGCCACCGGCCGCCACCTCGTCACGGAAGCCATAGTAAAAGAAAAGCGCTGCCAGGTTGGTCCCGGCGACCACCAGCAAAAGAACCGCGAACACTCGAGCCCGAAGGCTGAGTGGCGTTAATCTCATGAAGCCTGGACTTCAGCCGTGAACATATAGCCGCCGCCACGAACCGTTTTGATCAAGTGTGGATTCTTAGGATCCATCTCGATCTTACGACGAAGCCGGCCGACTTGCACGTCGATGGAACGGTCGAAGGGAATAGCCGCGCGTCCACGGGCCATGTCCAGGAGCTGATCGCGGTTCAGGACGCGGCGGGGATGATCCACAAAAGCGACCAGAAGGTCGTATTCACCCGCGGTCAGGGCGATGTCCGAGCCCGACCGGTGCAGGGTACGGGTCGCGGAATCAAGCACGAAATCGGCGAACGCCACCTTGGCCGGGCGGTCGTCATCCGTTTCCACCGCGGCGCCGTTGGACGAGCGGCGCAGCACCGCCTTGATACGGGCGGCGAGTTCACGCGGGTTGAAGGGCTTGGCCATGTAATCGTCGGCGCCGACCTCGAGGCCGATGATGCGATCCACTTCCTCGCCCATCGCCGTCAGCATGATGATGGGGATCGAGGACTCGCTGCGCACCTGGCGGCAGAGCGTCAGTCCGTCTTCACCCGGCATCATCAGATCGAGCACCACGAGGTCGAAGGACCAGTCCTGCAGGGCCTGACGCATCTCGCGGCCGTCCTTGGCCGTGGTGAC
Organism: Pseudomonadota bacterium; assembly: GCA_020160875.1. Taxonomy (GTDB): domain Bacteria; phylum Pseudomonadota; class Alphaproteobacteria; order Rhodospirillales; family Rhodospirillaceae; genus SHVO01. The sequence continues at coordinate 14,867 of JAIUPE010000031.1, read as the reverse complement.
GCGGAAGTCGTGCTTGGAGAGGAAGCGCGAGAGCAAATCGCGGATTTCGGCATCGTCATCAACGATGAGGATGTGGGGCTTCGGCGTTTCGCTGGCAGTGGACATTCTATCTTCCCGGATGGTCAGAAAACCTGTCCCAAGTGTAGGGGCGCTACCCCGCATGTCCAAGAAACCATTGGGAAAAATAGTGCAACGCGCTGTAAGCGGAGCGGCTTCTGTTACACGACGTTACACCAAAAACGGGGTGCCGTTACACCCTTCACAGTCCCGCGACATCCAAAGGTTACACGCTCCAGCTCACAATCCCACCGTATTATTGACGACATCATCGCACGCATCCTCACGACCCTGAAGGCGACCATGACCCGCACCGCTACCTTCTCCGGCACCATCCTGATCGTCGCCGGTTTTGTCGCGACCTCGATCGCCGTAGAACCCGACAGCACCGAGCGCCGCGACCGCCTCGACACGCGCCTCGCGGCGGATGATCTCGCGAACCTCATGATCGGCGGCGCCGCAGACACGAATGCCGCGCGCGTCGCGATCGTCGCGAATGACGACCACACTTTTTCTGTCGAGCTTTCGCCCGTCCGCTGAATGCGCGGTGCGCTGAAATTCGGGTGCGCCAGCGCGCTCCCAGGCGAAAAGACATAGAGGAGCGCTGAAGCGCTCCTAGGTGAAAAGATATAGAGGAGCGCTGAAGCGCTCCTCTTGGAAACCCGGTCCGCACGGAAGCCCCTCCCCTCTTTGGCTTCCCTCCTCCCCAAGGATGGACCGGTAAAACCCCGGCGGTGACCCCCCTCACCGCCGGGGTATATTTTTTCCAAGGGCACGAGGGCGCAGCTACCGTCCCTCCGGGAGATCAACCTGAACATCATCGTGCGACTTTCGGGCCGATAGTTCTTGTTTTGTTCTTTTTTCGGACCTATGATTCCGGCATGTCGCCCAGTTCAGCCAAGAAGCCCCCCATCCCCAATCCTCGCGGCGAAGCCCTTTATATGGGCGGCGCCCTCGAAGGGACCGTTGGCGTGCATCCGGACGCCCGCCGGGGCCGTGGGGCCGTCAGCAACGCAGCCGGGCGCTACGAGAGCCGGGGCAAAGTCGCCCTGGACGACGGCTGGGACAATCTCGACGCCCCCGCCCCGCCCCTGCGTACCGAGATCCTGAAGGATTCCACCCGCACCATCATCGCCCGCAACACCTCGCCCGACATCGGGTTCGACAGATCGATCAATCCATACCGGGGCTGCGAGCACGGCTGTACCTACTGCTTCGCCCGGCCCACCCACGCCTATCTCGGCATGTCCCCGGGCCTCGATTTTGAGAGCAAGATTTTCGCCAAGCCCGACGCCGCGCACTTGCTCGACAAAGAGCTGCGCGCGCCCAGCTATCGCTGCCGCAGCATGGCGATGGGCACCAATACCGATCCCTATCAACCCGCCGAGCGCACCTACAAGATCACGCGCTCCATCCTCGAGGTACTCGCGCGCTTCAATCATCCGGTGGGGATCGTCACCAAGTCGGCGCTCATCGCCCGCGATGCCGATATCCTGCACGCGATGGCCAAGAAGAACCTCGCGCGCGCCTCGCTTTCAATCACCTCACTCGATCACGGCCTGTCGCGCAAAATGGAGCCGCGCGCGTCAACACCGCAGCGCCGCCTCGCCGCGATCAAGGATCTCAGCAGCGTCGGCGTCCCCACCGGCGTGATGTTCGCGCCCGCCATCCCGGGCCTCAACGATCATGAACTCGAAGGCGTGCTGGAAGCCGCGCGTGATGCGGGCGCGACATCGGCCGGCTACGTCATGCTGCGCTTGCCGCTCGAAGTGAAGGATCTCTTCCAGGAATGGCTCACCGCAAGCGTACCCGAACGCGCCTCACGCGTGATGAGCCTGGTGCGCGCCATGCGCGGAGGGCTCGATTACGATCCGAAATGGGGCGAGCGCATGACCGGCAACGGACCGATCGCGGACGCTTTGGCCGATCGTTTCCGGCTCGCGTGCAAGCGCCTCGGCCTCAACAAGCCTCAGCCACCGCTCGACACCACGCAGTTCAAGCCTCCGCCACGCGCAGGCGATCAGCTCGCATTGTTCTAAGCGGGTGATAGGCCGGCACGCCCCAGCCGAGATCGATCCAGCTCGCGCCCGAATAGGCGAGCAGGTGCGTGACCGTATCGTTGGTGTTGATCGCTTCCATCAGGACCACGCTGCCAATGACGCACGGCGGCCCGCCGGAGAACGCTTCCACAGGCAGCGAGACCTCCTCGAAGGTCACGTCGCGCCCGGACGAGGTCACGGTGTTCTTCAGCACCGTCAGGCCCACGCGATGATCGACGATGCTGCGCTGAAAAGACCATAAGTCTTCGGCCATCTCCCGCGTGTCCGAATAGTCGAGCAGATCCTGCCCGGTCAGGTCTTCGCCGGCCAGTTCAACGAGCCGCGTGCCATGCAGCCGCACCCGGATGCTCTTCGTCGGCAGAATATCCTTGATCACGACATGCGGCTGCAGGTGCGGCTGAGGCCGGCTCAAAAAATCCTTGAGCGTCGGAAGGGTGTCGCCCACGCGCAACGCCTGCCAATGCGCATGAAATGCTCTGTTGAGCTCCGTTCTAAACGGGTGCATCTGACTACCCATCCCAATCCGCAGCGTCTCGAGACCGCCTTGTCTAATTCTCCAGCAAACATCGAAAAGGGCGCGAAATCGAGCGAAAACATCTTACCGCTCCATTTTGCGCGAAAAATTCCACGCGAGGTCAGATGTTTGGGACGCGGCGGAGGTACGTCGGCCCTCGTGCGCGGCGCACGCGCCCCCCTCTTATAAACCCGGACTTACGAGCCGATGCGGGGATGATATTCGGGAATGCCGTCAGGGTCCTCGTGGATGATGATGTCGACACCCGGGAATTCGCCCTCGATCGCGCGCTCGACATCGTCACAGATCCGGTGCGCCTCCAGTAGTTTGAGGTCCGGATCCAAGACAATATGCATTTGTATATGCTTTTGCACACCGGAGCTGCGCGTGCGCAGTTCGTGGACACGCTTCACTTTTGGATGCTTAAGCGCGACGGCGATGATGCGTTCGCGTTCTTCCGCGGGCAACTCGCGGTCCATCAACGCGTCGACCGATCGCACCGCGATGCGAATGGCGTTCACCAGAATGAAAACGCTAATGGCGATCCCAAACACCGGATCGGCCCATCCGAAACCAGGCATCGATGCCAGCACCAACGCCGCGATCACGCTTGCGTTCAGGAGAAGGTCGCCGGTGTAGTGCAGCGAGTCCGCGCTGATGGCCATGGACGATGTGCGTGCGATCACGTAGCGCTGCAACGTCACCAGACCGAGGGTCACGGCGATGGAGAATAGCGTGACGCCGATCCCGATACCGGCCTCGGCCACGGGCGACGGGTCATGCAGGCGCGAGATGGCCTGCACGATGATGAGTACGGCGGATCCCGCCACGAAGGCGGCCTGCCCCAGACCGGACAAAGGCTCCGCTTTCCCATGACCGAACCGATGCGAATCGTCGGCGGGGGTCAAAGCAAGCCGCACGGCGATCAGATTGAGACCCGAGGCGAGAAGATCGAGCGCGGAATCGGCGAGGCTGGAGAGCAGCGCAACGGAACCCGTGCGCAGATAAGCCCAGGTCTTCACCGCGATCAAAAGCACCGCGCACGCCACGGCGGCGCGCGTGGCGAGGCGCATAAGAGCTGCGGGACTTTGGATATCTGTTTTTTCGGTCATCCTGGGGCTCGCGGGCGTCGGCCCGCCTCCTTCAATTTACGCGCCTTCGCGCGACCCAGGATCCAGGATCGCCGGGCCGGCTCATGCATCACCAACGGTGTTTGTAGCAGCGCACCTCATTCCGCACCCCTGGCCCTTGAGCGCGCGAAGGCGCGCATTCAAAAAAAGGCGGGCTTGCGCCCGCATTCGCCCAGGGTGACGCGTTGAGCGTGGGGGATGCGAGGCGCACTCTTACGGATTCAGGCGGATCGTGCGCCATCCCGTGCCGTCACGTTCGAAGACGAGGCGGTCATGCAGACGGTTGGCGACATTGAACCAAAACTCGATGGTATCGGGTTTGAGGCGATAGCCCGTCCAATAGGGCGGACGCGGCACCGGTCCGCCGGCGAACCGCTTTTCCACTTCGGCGACCTTGGCTTCCAGCGCCGCGCGATCTTCAATCTCGCGGGACTGCGCCGACGCCCATGCGGCGATCTGGCTCTGGCGCGGGCGCGTGGCGTGATAGGCGTCGGCTTCGGCCGCCGTCACCTCGGTCAGCTTCCCCTCGGCGCGCACCTGACGCAGCAAGGACTTCCAGTGAAAGCAAATCGCCGCCGCCGGATTGCGTGCAATCTCGCGCCCTTTCCGGCTTTCGGCGTTGGTATAGAAAACGAAGCCGCCGTCGCTCACGTCCTTGAGCAGCACCATGCGAACCGAGGGTTTGCCGTCCGGCGTCGCGGTCGCGAGGCTCATGGCGTTCGGGACATCGGGCTCCTGGGCGATGGCTTCATCGAGCCAGCGCCGGAAGAGTTCCAAGGGATCGGCGACGTTCGGGATAAGGACGGACAAGCGGGTGACTCGCGCGAGTGTGGCAAGGCCGTTAACCTCGGCCCCCGTCAGGCCCTTGTCAATCTTCGGATTTTTTCATTTTCGGGGTCACTTCCACCCCTTGCGGGCGCCACGGGGCATACTTATTTTTGCCATCATTCTCGGGCCTTATGAGGCTTCGGGGCGGTGAGCACGCGAACCAAATCACGGACTCAATCGTTTTAATGAACACATCCGGCCGCACCCTTCGCGCCGGGCTATATTGCACAACCAAGGTGAAGGTCATGATTAGATCTAAGTCTTCCAAACTTGCTGTCGTCATGGCGGTCGCCGCCAGTTTGTCATTGAGCGCCTGCGCCGAGGGCAACAACCAGACCGGCGCCGCCCTCGTCGGCGCGGGACTGGGCGGTTTGCTCGGTTCCCAGTTCGGCAGCGGCGATGGCCGCCTCGCCATGACCGCGCTCGGCACGCTTGCCGGCGCCGCCATCGGCAGCTCGGTCGGCAAGCGCATGGATGAAGTCGACCGCATGAAGATGCGCGAAGCCGAAACCCGGGCCTACGACGCCCCGATCGGCGAAGCCATTATCTGGAACAACCCGGACACCGGTCACCGCGGCACCGTCACGCCGGTGCGTGATGGCCGCAGCCAGCGCGGCGAATACTGCCGTGAGTTCCAGTCCGAGATCATGGTCGGCGGCGAACGCGAGCGCGGCTTCGGCCGCGCCTGCCAACAGCCGGACGGCTCGTGGAAGATCGTTTCGTAATTGAAGCGCGCAATATCGAAATGAAAACGGCCCTGGGAACGGGGCCGTTTTTATTTCTCCCGGCCGCCCTTGCCCCGAAAGGCCGAAAACCCGGGATACCTTTTTAGATTTGAACCGGAAGCGAAACACGCACGGGGCCACGCGGCCCGTGGCCGCAAGGATGCCGAAAAGACCTAAACGTCCACTGGCGCCTGCATCAACCGGCCCAGGGTCACGCTCAGCGCCTGCTGCTCGGACTCCGCGGCCTGGCGCAGCGCGGCGGCGATCCGGCGTCCGGTCTCGCTATCGTCGAGTTCAGGTACCTCGACCATGCCAAGCCCAAAGCTCAACCCAAACCCGAAGCCGTGCACGAGGTCCGCAAGCGGCGTGCGATCCAGGTCGCGCGCCAGCATCCATTCACCCGCATCGGTCATCACCACGAAGCGTGTGTTGCGCAGTTCCGTCAAGACCGAGGCGAAGATAATGTCCGGCGCGCCGATCATACGCGCGAGCCCGGCCGTCGAAAGACCGCTTCCGTTCCGCGCCGCCCGCTCCAGGCGCTCGAGGATCGACAACGCAGTCATGAGGCGACCGGCGGGCCCGACAACCGCGCCACTGCGCTCATGACGCCAGTCCGGCAGCGTCGCGGTGACGACGGCGCCCGCCAGCACGATGGTCCACACCACGAAGATCCAGATAAGGAAAATCGGGATCGCGGCCAGGGCACCGTAGATCGCCTGATACGCCGTCATGGTGAGGACGTAGAACGCGAAGGTATAGCGCACGAAGGTGAGCAAGCCCGCCGCCAACAGCGCTCCGATCATCGCGTCCTTCAGAAAAACCCGCCGATTGGGCACGATCGCATAGAGCACCGTCAGCACGACCCAGCCCAAAACCGCGGGCGCAACGCTGCCGAGGACGAGGTCGAAGTGGCTGGCCTCTTCCGGCCCTCCAAATAGCGGTAAAGCGGTGAAAATTCCGAAGAGCGAAAAGCCAAGCCCCAGAAGCAGGGGGCCGATGGTCATCAGAGTCCAGAACACCAAAAGCCGGATTGCAAGGCGCCGGTGCCGCGCCACCCGGAAGATTTTGTTGAAGGCACTTTCAATGGACACCAAAAGAACCAAGGCTGCGGCGATCAGCCCGACAATTCCGACCGCCGTGAGTTCTCCGGCCGCCCGCACGAATCCGGCGATGGCCACCCCCACATGCAAGCCGGTTTCCGGCATGAGATTGGACAAGAGAAAGTCTTCCATTCGCGCCTTGAGGGTCCTCAGCCCCGGATAGGCGGCGACGGCGGCCAGCAGCAGGGCCAACGCCGGGATCAGCGCGAAGACGGTCGAGAAACTTAAGGAGGAGGCTATTTCAAGGATGGCGTGCTGGCGCATGCGCCTCAAAAAGAAGCGCAGGGTCACCCGCAGCGGCGGACGCCGCCGGACGCGTTTTTCGACTAACGGATCAGTCGACTTTTCCTGGGATTTTTCAGCGCTTTCGTTCATGGCTCTTGCGCGCCCCATGCCTTGCCCTGTAACCCCTTTAGTGTAGGATGCACTAAGTTATTGGTTCCCGAAAGGTTTTCGGAAGAATACGCATGAGTGGCGGCGGTTTGCTTGAAGGAAAATTTGGCCTCATCATGGGTGTGGCCAACGATCGGTCGATTGCCTGGGGCATTGCCCAGCAGGCGGCCATGCATGGCGCCACCCTGGCGTTCACCTATCAGGGGGACGCGCTGGAAAAGCGTGTGCGCCCCCTCGCCGAAAGCGTGCAGAGTCCCCTTGTCCTGTCCTGCGACGTGACGGATGAAGCCTCGGTCGCCTCGGCGTTCGAAGCCATTGAGAAGACCTGGGGACGGCTCGACTTCGTCGTGCACGCCATCGCCTTCTCCGACAAGGATGAGTTGAAGGGCCGCTACGTCGAGACATCCCGCGCGAACTTCCTGCGCACGATGGATATCTCCTGCTTCTCCTTCACCGATGTTTGCCGCCGCGCAGAACCCTTGATGACGAACGGCGGCAGCCTCGTCACGCTGTCCTACTACGGCGCCGAGCGCGTGATGCCGCACTACAATGTGATGGGCGTCGCCAAGGCCGCGCTTGAAGCCAGCACGCGTTACCTGGCGGCCGATCTCGGCTCCAAGAATATCCGCGTGAACGCCATCTCCGCCGGCCCGATCAAGACCCTCGCGGCCTCGGGTATCGGCGATTTCCGCTACATCCTGAAGTGGAACGAGCTCAACGCGCCGATGGACCGCAACGTCACCATCGAGGACGTGGGCAAGTCGGGCCTCTACTTCATCAGCGATCTGTCGAGCGGCGTGACCGGCGAAGTTCACCATGTGGACTGCGGCTATCATGTCGTGGGCATGCTCGCGCCTGAATCCTCACAAGGCATTGCTGATCTGCTCAACGGCGCGAACCTCGCCAAGTAGACCAAAGAGATGTCCTCAAATACCTTCGGCACGCTCTTTCGCTTCACGACCTTCGGCGAGAGCCATGGCCCGGCTATCGGCTGCGTCGTCGACGGCGTGCCGCCGCGCATTCCACTGACCGAAGCCGACATCCAGGCGTGGCTCGACAAGCGCCGCCCCGGCCAATCCAAGTACACGACGCAACGTCAGGAACCGGACACCGTTAAAATCCTCTCCGGCGTTTTTCAAGGCGTCACCACCGGAACGCCCATCGGCCTTCTGATCGAGAATGTCGACGCGCGCTCGAAGGATTACGGCGACATCGCCGAGAAATTCCGCCCCGGCCACGCCGACTATACCTATTGGCAGAAGTACGGTATCCGCGATTATCGCGGCGGCGGCCGCTCCTCCGCGCGCGAGACCGCGATGCGCGTCGCCGCCGGCGCCATTGCGCGCAAAATCCTAAACGCGCGCCTCGGTGACGACGTCTCCATTCGCGGCGCGCTGATCCAGATGGGTCCGCACACGATCGACCGCGCCAACTGGGATTGGGCCGAAGTGGACCGCAATCCGTTCTTCGCGCCGGACGCCAAAGCCGCCGAAGCTTGGGCGCCGTACCTTGAAGGCGTGCGCAAGCAAGGCTCGTCCTGCGGCGCGGTGATCGAAGTCGTCGCCGATGGCATTCCTGTCGGCCTCGGCGCGCCCATTTATGCCACGCTCGATGCCGATCTCGCCGGCGCGCTCATGGGCATCAACGCCGCCAAGGGTGTCGAGATCGGCGCGGGCTTCGCGGCGGCCGCACTGTCGGGCGAAGAGAACGCCGATGAGATGCGCGCCGGAAAAGACGGCGCCGTGGAATTCCTATCCAATAAAGCGGGCGGGATCCTCGGCGGGATTTCCACCGGCCAGCCCATCGTCGCGCGCGTGGCGATCAAGCCGACGAGTTCGATCCTCGCTCCGCGCAAGACCATCGATAGTCACGGCAATGACACCGAGATCATGACCAAAGGGCGTCATGACCCCTGCGTCGGCATTCGCGGCGTCCCCGTGGCCGAAGCGATGGTCGCCGCCGTGCTCGCCGACCATCTCATGCGCCATCAGGCGCAGAATTCGTAACGATCGCGTCCGGGGGGACGTTCGGGGGCGCTGTTTCAACGAGGAGCCACGATGCGTACATTCGGAAAAGTTCTGCTCGGCCTTCTGGCGAGTCTCGGCGTTCTCGTCATCGTGGTCCTTGTCGGTCTCGTCTACGCCGTCTCCAGCTTCAAGGGCGATGACCACAAAGCCCGCGCGCCGGACAAAATCGTCCTCACCCTCGACCTCGACAAGGAGATCTCCGAGGGCCGCGCGCACAACGGTTTCGCCGGTCTCGGAAAATCGAAGCCGCGCATGCAGGACGTGGTGATCGCGCTGCGCCGGGCCAAGGACGATCCCCGCGTCGTTGCTTTGCGCGCCACTTTGAGCGTCTCGCCGCTCGGCCTCGCCCAGGTGCAGGACCTGCGCGACATGATCGCCGAGTTCGAGACGTCGGGAAAGCCGACCTATCTTTTCTCCGAAACCATGGGAGAGACCGTCGGCGCGATGCCGTCTTACTATCTGGCGTCCGCGTTCGACAACATCTGGGTGCAACCGTCCGGCACAGTTGGCGTGGCGGGCATCGGCACCGAACAGATGTTCTTCAAGAATTTCCTGGACCGTTTCGGCATCAAGGCCTCGTTCCTCCAGCGCAAGGAATATAAAAGCGCCGGCGAGCCCCTGACAAATTCCAGCATGTCGGCCGCCAACCGCGAGGCGCTCACGGCGTTGCTCGGCTCGTGGTTCGATCAGATGATCACCGGCATTGCCGAAAGCCGTAAACTTGCGCCGGACGCGGTGAAGGCCCTCGTGGACCGCGGCCCTCTCCTCGCAAGCGAAGCGCGCGAAAGCGGGCTCGTGGACGCCGTTGGCTACCGCGATGAGTTCGACGCCGCGGTGAAAGAGAAAGCCGCCGGCGCCAGCGACCTCAACGTCGGCGAGTATCTCAATCTCGGCTACACCGGCAAAGGCGCGTCCAAGAAGATCGCCATCATCAACGCCGTGGGCGAAATCGTGCGCGGCGACGCGGACGGGGAGCAAAACCTCTTCGGCGGCGCCACCGGCGTGCGCTCGGGCGTCATGGCCAAGGCCGTGCGCGATGCGCTGGCGGACAAGGACATCGCCGCCGTGCTCATCCGCGTCGACAGCCCCGGGGGCTCCTATGTCGCCTCGGACACCATCTGGCGGGAAGTCGTGAAGGCCAAGGACAAGAAGAAGCCCGTCATCGTCAGCATGGGCAATCTCGCGGCCTCGGGCGGCTACTTCATCTCCATGCCGGCGGACCGCATCTTCGCCCAGCCCGCCACGATCACCGGTTCCATCGGCGTGGTGATGGGAAAGGTCGTCATCGGCGGCGCGCTCGACAAACTTGACATCAACTTCGACCGCATCACCTTTGGCGAGTCCGCGGGCATCTTCAACGCGACCACGGATTTCTCGCCGCAGCAGCTCGCGCGTCTCAACCAGATGCTCGACGCCACCTATGCCGACTTCACCGGCAAGGCGGCACAGGGACGCGGCAAGACGCAGGAGGAGATTGAAAAGGTCGCGCGCGGCCGTGTGTGGAGCGGTAAGGACGCTCTCGCGGCCGGCTTGGTCGACGAGCTCGGCGGCCTGTCCAAGGCCATCGACTACACCAAGACGAAGATCGGTCTTCAGCCGACTGACACGCTTGAACTTGTCACCTTCCCGAAGCCGAAGGGCCGCCTCGCCGAGTTCCTCAGCGGGCTCGAAAACCCGGACCTTCCGTTCGGCATCATGAGCGCGCTGCAGACGCTCGTCAGGATCAGCGAAGTCGTTACGCCGGTGATGAACGAGCTTGAGTCGGCGAACCGGCCGGGGACGCAGCTCTACATGGCGCCGGTGGCGGTGAAGTAAGCACTCTGCGAGGAGAACGGCGATGACAGAGATGGATTTCCAAGCGGTCCAGGCGCAGGCCCAACTGACCAAAAGCGCCGAGCCTCTGACCTGGCCCATCGTCGTCTATGTCCTCTATCTCGTCAGCTACCTTGTCGGCATCACCGCCATCGCCGGCATCATCATCGCGCACGTCAAACAAGAAGACGCTGATCCGGTCGCGCTCACGCACTTTCGCTACCAAACGCGGACGTTCTGGTATTGCCTGCTCGGCGGCTTGATCGGCGCGGTCCTGCTGCTGGTGCTGATCGGCTGGCTCGTGCTGATCGCTGTCGGGATCTGGATGCTGATCCGGGTCATCAAGGGATTGCTCTACGCGCTCGACAGAAAGCCGATCCCGAACCCGACGACGCTGCTTTGGTAGTTAGGCGCGCCGCGCGCCGATCAGGAATTCGACATTCCCCTCAGGACCGGTGATCGGGCTTTTTTCGATCCCGGCCACGCTCCAACCCGCCTGTTCGGCAAGCCAACCCGAAATCGTGCCGCAGACCTCGTCATGAAGCGCGGGATCGCGCACCACGCCCTTCTTGCCGACGCGGTCCTTGCCGACCTCGAATTGGGGCTTGATGAGCGCGATCATCCACGCGCCCGGAGATGTCAAAGCCATCGCCGCCGGCAGGACCGTGCGCAAGCCGATGAAGCTCGCGTCGCAGACCACGGCGCCGATGGGATCGGGGATCTGCGCCGGCTCTAGCGTGCGCGCATTGGTCCGCTCCATCACCACCACGCGCGGATCGGTGCGCAGTTTGTGCGCGAGCTGGCCGTAGCCGACATCGACGGCGTAAACCTTCGCGGCGCCATTGGTCAGCAGCACGTCGGTAAATCCACCTGTCGAGGAGCCTACATCGATGCAGATGCGGTCCTTCGCCTCGAAGCCGAAATGTTTAAGACCGTGTTCGAGCTTGAGCCCGCCGCGCGAGACCCACGGATGCGGCTGGCCGCGCAGCGTGATCGCGGTTTCCGCGTCGAACTTCGCGCCGGACGACGTGAGCTTCTGTTCGCCGGAATAGACCAGACCCGCCATGACGACGGCCTGCGCCTTGGTGCGGCTCTCGACGAGGCCGCGGTCGACAAGCAATTGGTCGAGACGGACCTTTTGCGGCACAGATTGGCTCAGGCCCGCGCGGGTTTGTCGCCGGCGACAACACCGAGCGCGGAGAGAGCGGTTTGCGCGATGGACGGCGCCATCAGACCCGCCGCCTGCAACTGATCTTCGGGCTTCGCGTGCTCGAAGAATTCGTCCGGGATGCACAACGTGCGGATCTTGAGGCCGTGGTCGAGCAGACCGCGCTTCGCCAGATGCTGCAGCACGCTGGCGCCGAATCCACCCGAGGAGCCTTCTTCCACCGTCACCAGCACTTCATGCGTGCGCGCGAGGCGTTCAATGAGCGTCGCGTCGAGCGGCTTGGCGAAGCGGGCATCCACGACCGTGGTCGAGAGGCCCCGCGCCGCGAGATCGTCCGCCGCCTTGAGACACTCAACCAAGCGCGTGCCAAGGCTGAGCAGCGCGACCTTGGACCCTTCACGGACCACGCGGCCCTTGCCGATCTCGAGCGGCGTGCCGCGCTCAGGCAGTTCCACGCCCGTACCCTCGCCGCGCGGATATCGCACCGCGATGGGGCCGGAATCGTGCGCGGCGGCGGTCGCCACCATGTGCATCAGCTCGGCTTCGTCCGACGCCGCCATGATCACCATGTTCGGCAGGCAGGAGAGATAGGCGAGATCGAATGTTCCCTGGTGCGTCGCGCCGTCGGCGCCGACGAAGCCGGCGCGGTCCATGGCGAAACGCACCGGCAGGTTCTGCACCGCCACGTCATGCACCAGTTGATCGTATGCGCGCTGCAGGAAAGTCGAGTAGATGGCGCAGAACGGCTTATAGCCTTCGGTCGCGAGACCGGCCGCAAACGTCACCGCATGCTGTTCGGCGATGCCGACATCGAAGCAACGGTTCGGGAATTTATCGGCGAATTTGTCGAGGCCGGTGCCGCTCGGCATCGCGGCATTGATGGCGATGATCTTATCGTCCACCGCCGCTTCGGCGATGAGCGCCTTGGCGAATACGTTCTGATACTGCGGCGCCTTGGCGACGGCTTTGGATTGCGTGCCGGAGACGACATCGAATTTCGTCACGCCGTGATACTTGTCGGCCGAGGCTTCCGCCGGCGGATAGCCTTTGCCCTTCTTGGTCACGGCATGGATCAGGAACGGACCGGTCGCTTCGCTGTCGCGTACGTTGCGCAAGACCGGCACCAGTTGGTCGATCTTATGGCCATCGATGGGGCCGACGTAATAGAAGCCGAGTTCCTCGAACAAGGTGCCGCCGGTGACCATGCCGCGGCCGTATTCCTCGACACGCCGCGCCGCGTTCTCGATCGGTTTCGGAAAGCGCGTGGCGATCTGCTTCAGGGCTTCGCGGATGGTGAGATAGGAGTTCGACGAGAATAGGCGCGAGAGATACGCGCTCATGGCGCCGACCGGCGGCGCGATGGACATATCGTTGTCGTTGAGGATGACGATCAGGCGGCTCTTCAGGCTGCCCGCGTTGTTCATGGCTTCGTAGGCCATGCCCGCGCTCATGGCGCCGTCGCCGATCACCGCGACGACGTGATTGTCGCCGCCGGACAGATCGCGCGCCACGGCCATGCCGAGGCCGGCCGAGATCGAGGTCGAGCTATGGCCGGCGCCAAAAGGGTCGTATTCGCTTTCGGTGCGCAGCGTGAAGCCCGACAGACCATCCTTCTGGCGGATGGTCGACATGCGCTCGCGGCGGCCCGTCAGGATCTTATGCGGATAACATTGGTGGCCCACGTCCCAGATCAACCGGTCTTTAGGCGTCTCGAACACATGGTGGAGCGCGACGGTGAGTTCCACCACGCCAAGCCCCGCGCCGAGGTGGCCGCCGGTGCGCGACACCTGATGGATGGTTTCCGCACGCAGTTCATTCGAGAGCTGCGTGAGCTGCTCGATCGAAAGGTTGCGGAGATCGCGGGACGAAGCGACACGGTCAAGAAGCGGTGTCTGGGGGGCGCCGGAAGACGACATGCAAGAACTCACGCGAAAAAAAGCTAAGACCGCCGCTCCACGGCGAAGAACGCCGCCTGTCGAAGGACGCTCGCACGTTCGCCGAAAGGCGTCAGGTGCCGCGCCGCCGTTTCGGCCAATTCACGGGCATAAGTCTTAGCACCTTCAAGCCCGAGGCGGGACACAAAAGTCGCCTTTCCAGCGGCCGCGTCCTTGCCGGTGGCCTTGCCGGTCTCAGCGGCCGAAGATTCCACGTCCAGGACGTCGTCGGCGATCTGAAACGCGAGGCCCATCGCGATTCCATAGGCGCCCAAGGCATCGCGGTCGGCGGCGCTCGCATTGCCCAAAATCGCACCTAAACGGCAGGAACCGGCTATCAGGCACCCGGTCTTCATGTTCTGAAGGCGGGTGAGGCCCGCTTGATCCAGATTAAGCCCGGCGGCCATCAGATCGATCATCTGACCGCCCACCATCCCCTTGGCGCCCGAGGCATGGGCGAGTTCCGCGACAAGATTCGCGCGTACCGCGCCGTCCGGATGGGTCGCGGCGTCAGCCAGGACCGTGAACGCCTCCGTAAGCAGCGCGTCACCCGCGAGGATCGCGGTGGCTTCGTCGAACTTCTTGTGTACCGTCGGACGTCCGCGGCGCAGGTCGTCGTCGTCCATCGCGGGAAGGTCGTCATGCACCAGCGAATAACAATGCACCATCTCGATGGCGGCGGCGGCGCGCAACGCACGGGCGCGCGGTACGTCGAACAGACCGGCGCTCGCACAGACTAGGAAGGGACGCAGCCTCTTGCCGCCGTCGAGCGCGGCATAACGCATCGCGTCGACAACCTGATTCTCCGGGCCTGGCACAACGGGGAGCAAGCGGTCGAGTTCGGCGTTCATCGCCGAACCAATTTCCGAAAGGACCGTTTTGAAATCGGCGGACATTTCCACCGCCGCTACATTAGTCACTCGCCGGCTCCAGGCCCAGGGTCTTGCCAATGCCCGTGATCTTCTCGACCTTGGTGCGTGCTTCGGCCAGCTTGCTTTCACAATGCGTCTTCAGCGCGGTGCCGCGCTCATAGGCCTTCACCGCGTCGTCCAGCTTCACCTGGCCGCTTTCCAATTCGCGCACGATGCGCTCCAGTTCCTTCATGGCCTCTTCGAAGCC
>JAIUPE010000030.1 GCA_020160875.1 Pseudomonadota bacterium | reverse complement strand
CCCGCCGTCTACCCCTCCGCCAAGCACAAACATGAATGAGCCCGCGCCGTGATCGGTGCCGCCCGCGGTGTTCTCATCCAGGCGACGGCCGAACTCCGTCATGGTGACGACAGTCAGTCGATGCTGCACGGTGGCCAGATCGGCCCAGAACGCCGCTAGACTTTGCGACAAATGGCTCGCGGCCGGCGGAAAATAGCTGTTCATATTGTAGTGGTGGTCCCAACCGCCGAAATCGACCGTCGCGACCTCGAGCCCGACATTCATTTTTATAATATCCGCAACCGAACGTAGGGAGACCGCGAAACCACCGGCGGGATATGCCACGCCGCCGGCCGGTAACCGTCCAAGACTTCCTTGTACGCTTCGGACCATATCCACCGTGGCGCGCGCCGAGGCGGCTTGAGGAGCGTTTCCCGCATTCAATATCTCGATGACATTGAGATTGTAATCACCGCCCGGCACGTTGAAGTCGCGCACGTCAGGGATCGCGGCGACGCCGCGAAGTCCCTGAAGCGGTGTATGGATGTCCGGCGCGCTGGAAACGGCTGCCAGATCGGCGCGCATGAGGTTACGCGCCGCCAAATGACGGGCAAGCCAGCCACCGAGAATTGGCGCGTCGCCTTCCGTGACGCCGCGCTCCATCATATTCTGGCTTTCAAAATGGCTGCGGGTATCGGTTGGAAGGCCAGCCGCGTGAACAACCGCAAGCCGCCCCGCATCGAAGAGCGCCTTCAACTCCGGCGCGCTTGGATGCAGGTAGAACGGCACACCGTCCAGCGGACCGAGCGGAAGACCCGCGTTTTGGCCGGATGCCGCCACCTTGATCGTCGGACGCCGCGCTTGGTAGTCGGGGTCCTGTGCGGGGGCGACCATGGACAAACCGTCGCAACCGAAGCGCAGGAAGACCACCACGAGGATATCGCGTGTATTGGACGGTTCGGCCGCGAAGGCCGCACGTATGCCAGGCGCGAAGGCCGGCAGAACCGCGCCGGCGGACGCTGATGTCAACAATGTGCGGCGAGACAGAGTCATGTCGGCCTACCGCATCGCGAATTCAGGAGAGGTCGCGATGAGAAGCGCGAGACGGCGCAGCGCGTTCTCGATATTCGTGATGCCGCCGGAAGCATAGGCCGCCATGACACCCGGCGAGGTCATGACGTCCTTGAGCAACGCATCCATCGAGGCCTGCGGCAGGCTATAGCCCACCATCCTGCCGACCCAATATTCGACGATCTGAATGGCCGATCCGGTGATCGCCGTCGGCGTCTGCTCCCAAAAGCTCGTGCGGAAGGACGGATGCACGAGCACGTCGAACATCACATTCCAGAAGTGGTGGTTGCCGGCGCTCGAGAGCCAATGCGCGTCCGTGTCGGGCCGCCCATCGGGTGTCGGCCAGGCATAAAGCCCGTCGCCCAAGCCGAAGAGCGCCGTGTAGGCCTCATCGTAGGCATTGATCGTCGTGTCGGTCGTCCGGAACAGCGCCATGAGGCGTTCATAGGGCCGGCGCAGTTTCGATGGGGGATTGCCCATCTCGGGACTCAGGAGAATCACTTCCATCACCCGTTTAATTTGATCGGGCGCGTCGATATTCGCCGACCAAGTCGCGATCGCACGGCTCAGCACGTTTTGAGGCGGGGAATCGCCGAAGATGCGCCGACAAATCTTCCCAACCACGAATCCCGCCGTGGCCGGGTGCGCCGCAAGCAGGTCGAGGATGCGTTGCCCCTGCGCCATCGGACCCTGAAATGCCGTGCGGTCCAAGTCATTTCCCATGAACACGCCGACATCGTTATTGTGCTGAGCGGAATTAAAGACAAACCGCCCGGTGAACGGAAGCTGGCCGCGCGGCCCCTCCTGGCCATGTTCCAATGTCCAGCCGGAAAAGGCACGGGACGCCGCGACAACGTCCTGATCATCGAAGTGTGAATTCACCCTGAAGGGCCCAGCCGTAACCATCGACGGAGCCGCGTCGGCGGCGACACCGCGATAGGCGCCCGCGCCGAGCGTATGGAGTTCAAGCAGCTCTCGGACATAATTTTCCGTCGGCCGGCTCGCCTTGCTTTCGGCATTGTTCAAATAGCGCAGCATGGACGCGCTGGTCGCCACCGCCTCGAGAAAGGTGCGGAAGTTGCCGAATACGTTGGCCCGGATCACCTCATTCTCATAGATGACGAGCGCGGCAGCGCCGTAGATGTCCTCGTTACGCCCGACGTTGAAGTGATTGGCCCAGAAATCGGCCATGAACTCACGCAACTGGAATCTGGAATGGGCGTTGCGAATCCAGGTCGCGGCGTTCAACTCCTGCTGAATACGGTGCCGCTCATTTGGGGCAATGGAGATCTCGGTCTTGCTAACCATGTCCCAAATCACGGACAGGTCCGTGTACAGATAGCGCAGCGGGCGCCGTTCATCGACCGCGGGCCAGCCCGGGCTTTTCCCGGCGGGCAATTGCACCGCATAGGCGATGCGCATCGTGCGCGCCTTCAGGTGCTCGTCAATACGCTGCTCGTCGCCCGGCGGCGGATCAAGTTGGGCCGCCACCCATGCCGGCCATCCTGTCTGCTGAACGGCAGCCACCTCGGCATCGCGCGCACCGAACGTAACGCGGCTGAGTGCTCTATGTTCGAAGCTTCCCGTGGAAGGTAACATGACGCTTCCTAGAAGTCGTAACGGGCCGAGAGCCAAACGAGATGGGCGGAATAGCGCGGCGACGTGATGCCGGAGCCGAGAAGTTGCGGCACCGGCGCGGCACTATAACCGTACTGCCAATCATTCGTCGTGTGGTGCTGGAAGGTGTAGCCGATCCGCAATGTCGTATCGGCGCGCACTTTGTAGTCCCCCGTAAGGTTTACATTGTGCGTCACATCGCGCACATCCGGGAGGGGGGCCGTGTTCATAATCGTCGCAAAATTCGATCCAATCGCGCTGATCCGGCTGCCGCCATCGGACACATAGTAGCCGACACCGACCTTTAGGATCTGTTCAATTGCATCCCAATCGACCTTCGCGCCGGCCGTGTGGATAATATCGCGGTTCGCGGCACTCCAATTCTGAGCCGGGTTCGAGAGATTGACCGTGCCCATGAGGTAACCGGTGAGATCAAACTTGATGCGCTCGAAGCTGTAGAAGGCCGTCGCCGTCAGTTTTTTGGCAAGCGCATAGGACAGATTGCCATCCAACTGAACGGTTTCGGAACGCTGCAGGCCAAGCGGCGAATTTTTGTAGTCGTCTTCGGCATAGACACCCGTGGCATCGAGCATAAGAGCCGGCGTTAGCTCGAAGGTGACGCCGCCTTTCGCTTCGTTGCGTTTACGGTCGGCCATGTTGAACTTGCGCAGCAGCGGATGCTCGATGGACTGATTGAACGGCGAAGCGTTCAGATAGCTTTCCGTATGACTGAGGTCCCAGGGCAAGGCGTCGTCGTAAACCGACCCACTTCGGCTGGCGTAGGCATAGGCGACCCACGCAGATCCCGCGGTGAATGTGGTCAGCAGCTTGGCCCTGAACGTGTGTTCCGAGGTATCGGAGACCTGCTGATATTTTCGCGCACGGAAGTCGCCAGTATAGGAGAGCGTCAGACGCGTGCGTGCAGCCACCCGGACGCCGACATCGGCCTTGGCCTGCTGAAACGCGAAGCTGTGCGGAAGATTGTAGCGGATATAGCGGCTGGCGCCGGGAACCAGCGGGCGCGCCTGGTCCTGGGCCTCGTTGGCGACATAGCTATAGAGATCGATGGGCGAACGGTTGTCGCGGTCGTCGAAGGTATAACCGGCTGAAACGTCAACGATCGGGCTTGGGCGCGCCGTGACCCCCAGGACGACATGCGCCTTGTAAACCTTGCCGTCGAGCGACGTGCGCGGCAGCGGTTCCGGCACACTGAGTTGGGTCATGGCGGTGTAGGGCAAGAAATCCTCGTCCTGCTTCTGCACCATATATGAGACGCGGGCCGTCACGCGCAGCTTGGGCGAAACGATGTAAGCACCCGAGAGCAACGCCTGATGAGCGATGGATGACGGCGGCAAACCATAATCGCCGAATGCATTCGGGAAAGCCGACAGGGCGCCGCCGGGCCACAAGCCGCCGAGCGCGCGATTATACGGGTTCGGCACGCGCACCGACGTGATGTCGTTGGTGAAGATCGACAGATGATAGCTCGCCGACCACTGAAGGCGATCACCAGTGAACGCGAGGGAAGCACTGGCTTGGTCCGTTTGATAATCTACGGGCTGGGCAAAAAATACGCCGACGGCTGTGTTCATCTCATGACCGAACGCGAGATTCTGTCCGCGCAAGCCTTCGCGGTCGCGGTGGCTGGCGCTCATGCGAATCTCATAACCTTCGCGCGGATTGACGACGATGTCGCCGCCCACAGTGCGCCAATCGACTTTGAGATCGAGCGGATGAAGGTTCTGCGCGAGCGCCGAGAAACCCGCCGATGTGTTGCTGCTGACCCAGTTGGAAGGCAGCGTTAGCACACTGTCGCCGCTTCCGTTGAAGGGCGTGCGCGCGAAATTCGTGTAGGCGCGTGTGAAGCCATCGTAAAAGGCCCCCGCGCGCCAACGCCCTTGCGTTCCATAGCGCACGCGGGCGGAAATGGTATCGAACCCGAAAACGTCAACCGCGGCATTCCAGGTTCGTGCGCCGCCCGAATCCCATGCGTCACGGCCGTCGAACGTCCCGCGAAAGATCGCGAGTGGTCCACGCTCTATCGGGCCCCCATAGCGGCCAATGTGGAAGGAATTGATATCCTGATAGCCGATGCCCGTCTCGAAATAGCTGGTGTAAAGCGGCGGCGGCATGGTCACCACCGGGGTCGCGCCGAGTTCGAACGAGCCGTCCTGCGCCCGCGCAGGGATCGCAGGCAGAACGAGACCGAGGAGTATGAGCCAGCGCGGGGGAACCGGAAATGCCATGCCGCCGCCTACCGAGAAAGCCTGACGCCAGACGGATGGTTCGAGCCGTGAACCGCGCTGTGGCAGTTCAGGCAGGCCCTGAGCACCATCTGCTTGGACGGCGACGTGCCGCCGGGAAGGCTCGCGCCGCTAAAAGGTTGACTGTTATGCGTGGAGCTATCGTGACAGTTCTGGCACAGAAACGGCGTGCGCTGTTTCAGCAGCGAAGCTTGCACGGTTCCGTGCGGCGTGTGGCAAATGGTGCATTGCTCCTGCACCGGCGGGTGTTCCCATAGGAACGGCCCGCGCTTCTCGTCGTGGCAGGTCAGACATGTATCATTGACGGTCGTCCCGCGCAGCATGGTCTGCGTCAGCGAACCATGCGGGTTGTGGCAATCGGAGCAGGACATCCGTCCTTCGAGCACGGGATGATGTGACGGCTTTAGCGCCGCCGCGCGCTTGTCGGCATGACAGGAGAAGCAGATCGGGGCCTGCGTTGTCTTCACAAGCACCGGATCTTGAACGATGTGAGACTTGTGGCAGTTCGTGCAGGCAATGTCCGACGATTGATGCAAGCTGCCCTGCCAATGCATGGCGGTTCCGCCCTGATGACACCCCGCGCAGGTTTCATTGCGCTTTTCGACAGGCGAGGCATGCGGGCCGGAGAATACCACCGAAGGCGGCGGACGGACCTGCTCGCCGCGTAAGCGCGCAACGTGATCGCGGCTATCGCCGTGACATGACTGACAGCCCTGATCGGCGACGCCGGTTCGCGCATCCGCCTTCACCATGTGCGCCGTATGAAGGACCGAGGTGACAGCGGGCTGGTCGTGGCAATTCATGCAACCGCTGGGGTCGGACGCATTGCCGAGCGCGCGCTCCTCCTGCGCCGCGACCGGCGCGGCGAACAAGGCACCAATCAAAAAAAGCGCGCGCCACAAGACCATATCAATTCCGCGCGGCGATGAAGTCCGCCTTCCCTGAATCGATGCTTAAGGTTTTTTCGAGCGATACGTAGTGGAAGCGCTGCGCGGCATGCCCGGCATGCAGCGAAATCCCGATGGTATAATTCTTACCGACCGCGAAATCCTTATGCGGGGCTCCAGCCGCCATTTTGCGGCTGAAGATCACCGTCCATTTCGTGCCGCTTTCGCTGGCTTCGACGCTCACCGCCGGTGTCGCATTTTCAGTGCGCTTCTCGAGGATCGTCCCATCCACGGCGACAGCCGGCTTTCCAGGGTTGAGGCGCGCCTGCCAATATTCGAGATATCCGCCTTCGGCGCGAATCTTGTCGAGCTCGGCGGCGGGCTTGATCTCGGCGCCGCCCTTGCGGCTCAAGGATACGCGCGAACGCGATAGGTACTTTTGGGTTTCACCGCTTCCGCCGCTCGGCATACGGGTGAGATTATCGTGGCAGGTCGCCCAGCAGCCCGCGCGCGTGGCTTCCGGCACCTTCCCGTCATCGATCATCACAGCGATCTTGGTGGCGAAGTCCTTGTCCATGCCCGCATCCGGCTGTTGCCCGGAATCGACTTCGACGCGGACATAGATTTTCTCGCCGTCGTGCGCCGCCTTCACATTCGCCATCACGAAGCCGGGTTTACCGGCAATCGGCGTGGGCTCCGTGCTCTTGTCGTTCACAAGCAGCTTGCCGGACGCCTTCTCTTCGCCCTCGTGACATCCCGCGCAATTTTTACCTTCGCGGAATTTCCCCGCGCCACTGTGGTCGGATTGCGTCAGCAACATCTCCCACGACATCTGCGCGGGGTAAAAGAGAACGACGTCTTTGCCGCTCACTTTATTCCAATCAAGCGCGCGCGCTTCAAAAGAAAAAAGAAGCGCGGAGACCGCGCACGCGAATCTCAAAATTAGAGATGACATCGGTTTCGTCCTCAGCTTATCGTTTGCGCGGGAGAAAGGGACGCATGAGCACAGCAGAAACTTCGGCGACAAGATACGGCGGCATCGCCGTGGCGTTGCACTGGATCATCGCCGTGTGTCTGTTGGTTTCGATAATCCTGGGCTTGATCATCGGCGACGTCGAAGAGAGCGCGTCCACCGAGCGCGTGCTCGCGATCCACAAATCCGTCGGCATCACCATCTTTGTCCTGATGCTTGTTCGCCTGGCCTGGCGTCTGACTCATCGGACGCCGCCCCTGCCCGCGAGCATGCCGACGTACCAGCGGGCGCTCGCGGCGCTCACGCACGCCCTGCTTTATCTCACGCTGCTGGTGATGCCTCTCGTCGGTTACGTCGCGGTCGCCGCGCGCGGTCGCGAAACCCAATTTTTTGGGTTGTTCGACGTACCGCAGATGGCGCCGCTGAGCCGCATGCTGTCGCAGAACGCGACCATGGTTCATGTCTACGGCCAGTATGTGATTTACGCGCTGCTCGCGGCGCATATCGGCGCCGCGTTCTTCCATCACTTTGTACTTAGGGACGATGTGCTTGCGCGGATGCTGCCGCGCCGGTCCCCGGAGAAGAACGCGCCCTGGACAACGTTTTGACCGTCCCCGGGGCTTGCGCCGTGCCGCCGTATCCGGAATCAGGCGGATCGGCGCCATGATCATCGACCTTAGTACGAGATCCCGCCGCCTGGCAGGCCACCACCGTCACCGCTGCTCTGCGGCGCATTGACCGCACAGGTACTCGTCATGTTGATCGAAACGGATACCGCGTTATTGACGATGGTTTGGCTGACGAGCGCCGCCGGCGGCACGCCGGAGGGATCGGTCACAATCATATTCACGCGGATCTGATCGGAGGTCGGATTGAAGCCGATCTGGTTTTCGATCTGCGACCACGGAATAGTGTAGGACGCATTGGCCTGCGTCGCGAAGTCCATGCCACCCGGATTGAGCAGCGTTCCCGTCGCCTCGTCGCGAATGAAGAAGCGATAGGTGACGGCCGCGTTGGCGAAGTTATGGATCTCGATTTGCGCGGGATATCCGGCGGCCGCGAGGCGCGACGTGTGGATGCTCGGCACCATGACCTGATTGGAGGCCGCGCTGCTCACCTGCGCGAGACTATACTTGCAAACGGAAGCGTTCTCGAAATATTTGGCCGTTTCATTCAGCGTGACGTGCTGATAGCCGGCAAGGGCCTGCGGGCTCTGGATGTAAAACGAGAATTGCGTGTCGGCGCTGTTGCGCGTCACCGCATTTGCCGCGACCAGGATCTGCGACATGGAAAGCTGCATCGTGGCGGCCGTCGGGACTGTGTAGGTGGCCGTGCCGTAGGCGGTCGCCGTGCCCGAGCCGACAACGGTCACCGTGAACGTCGCGGCGGTGCCCCCGGCATTCACGAGACGCAGATAAGATAGGAATGGCGGCGTCACATAGAGGGGGGCGACCACCGCATAGAGATTGCCGTTCACAGCCTGCGCGCGCTCGCGGCCCGGCGCTCCGGCCGCAGGGACCGCGCCTTCGAACTGGCCGACGAGGAACTTTTCCGAGTCCATCGTGGTCGCCGCGCGATCGGCGGCAAGGGCCGCCACGCTTGCCCCGGCACACAGCACAGCCGTGAGCATCTTCAGACCCACACGCATCTTATAGCCTCCATAACGATGAATTCCCCGGGGTCGCGGCGCATATGCCGCTTCCTTCAGAGACGCATGGGAGGAACCGATTATTCCGGTGCGAGTCAAAAAAGAGCGCCACTCTGGCAGTACCTTTCTGTTTGCGAACATGTCGTTAGCGGCCGTCCCCCCGGAGAGTGGGAGGCGCATTGACCGCACACATGGTGGTGACGTTGAGGGTCGCATTGAGGCGGTCATTGATGACGGTCTGACCCAAAAGAACCGCCGGCGCCGCGCCCGCGACGTCGCTGACGACGATATTGGCGTAGATCTGGCTGGAGGTCGGAGCCCAATTGATCTGTCCTTCGATATCGGACCACGGAATGGTGTAGGAGGCGTTGGCGCGTGTGGGAAAGTTCATCTCGCCGACGACATTGCCCGACGAGGCTTCAATGACCGTGAATCTATAAGTCACCGCGGTGCCGGCGAAATTGTGAAGCTCGATGGCGCTTGGATAACCTTGTGCGGCCAGTTGAGAGGTGTGGACATGCGTCAGGATCGCGCTGGGCGCCACGGCGCTGACAGCGTCCTGGATCGTCCATTTGCAGACCGAAGCATTCTGGAAGAAAGCCGCGCCAGGGCTGTGCGTGACGTGCTGGTAGCCCGCAAGGGGCTCCGTGCTCTGGAGATAGAATGAAAAATTGGTGTCCGGCGCGCGGATCGTCGCATTCGCGCCCACCAGCACCTGCGACATCGAGTATTGGATCGAGGCGCGTGCCGGAACTTGAAAGGTCGCCGTGCCGTAATTCGTGCCGGTCGGCGATCCCACCACAGTCACGCTGAACGTGGCTGTTGAGGCCCCGCCGTTGAACAGGCGCAGATAGGAATAAAAGCCCCCTGTGCCGATGTAGAGCGGAGCCACGACCGCGTAGAGGCCCCCGTTAACCGCCTGGGCGCGCTCGTGGCCAGGCGCCGCGGCGAGGTTCGTGGGTGCGTGTCCGGTCTGAAACGGGAGCGTGTCGAAGGTGGGAGATTCGCCCCTCGCCGATACGGCCGTCAGACCCTGCAAAGTGGCGCCGACAATCAATAAAACCGCGCCCGCGCGCGCGCCCCGAATAGACATCATATCAACCCGTTACCATGAGGCCCGAGGCCCCTAAATCCCAGGTCCGATCAGAGGCTTTCAATTACGAACTGGCAAGGCAAAAGTGGGAGAAATTTGGAATAATTGGGCCTGGGACCGCGTCTAGGGGGCAAGGCCTGCTGTTGGACGCCGTGGCGCGCCGCTCAGAAAAGGCCTTGGGGCGCCAAGGGCGGGCTGGAATGAGAAGCGATCGTGGTTGCCCACCGCGCGGATTGGGCTTGATTCGGGGGACGCGTGACGGCGCGCCAAGAGGATGATTTTGCCCGGGCGTTGACCGCGCAACTGCCGGCCTTGCGCCGGTATGCCACCGTGCTGGTGGGCAATACCGCCGCGGCCGACGATCTTGTGCAGGACTGTATAGAACGTGCGTTGCGCCAATGGACAAAGCTTGAGCATCTGGAACGAATCGGCGGGTGGCTGCGCTCAATCCTGCACAACCTCCATATCGACGGGCTGCGCCGCAGTCAGCGCCAAGGCATGACCGTAGATCTCGCCGACGCTGAAAACGATTACGCCGTTGTTGCCCCGGGGCGCGATTCCGCCACGGCCGTGGACTTCGACCGGGCGCTACGCCGTCTCAGTTTCGAGCATCGGCAGGTACTCCTGCTCGTCGGGCTTGAAGGTCTCAACTACCGCGAAGTGGCCGACGAGCTTGGGGTCCCTGTCGGCACGGTGATGTCGCGGCTGGCGCGGGCGCGCGAGCGCTTGCGCTATGAGATGGAATTTCCGCCCACGTCGCATGTGAAACAAAAGTCATGACCGCACATATGCGACCGACAGACGAAGACCTGCAGGCGTTCATCGACGGCGAACTGGATGCCGCGCGCACCGACGAGGTGGCGGCAGCCATTCAAAGCGACGCCGAGCTCGCGCGGCAGGTCCACGCCTACCGTGCGGACAAGGCGCGCCTGGGGCAGATATATGCGCCGCTACTCGAGCGGCCGCTGCCCCAGGAATGGTTGACAAGGATCAACCAGCGGAATGTCGTTGCCCTGCCCGTCAAAACGTCACGCAGGAGCGTGATCGGCATGGCGATTGCCGCCAGCATCGCGATGGCGCTCGGCACGACAATCGCCTATCGCCATTTCTCCGGACAAGATGGCGAAGCGTTGATCGCCGCCGCCCTCGCCGCGCATGCAATGGCGCACGACATCACCAGGCAGCCCATCGCCGAGAATGCACTCGCACAATTGACAGGTGTCGAGATAAAGGCGCCAGACCTGACGAAGATGGGTTTCTCGCTCGTCGGCATGCGGACGTTGGACGGGCCCGGCGATACGCCCGCGGCCGTGCTTGCGTACCGCGATGCCGGCGAGCGGGTGTTCACGCTCTATCTGAAACGTTCATCGGGCACACCGCAGTTCGATATGATCAAACGCGGCGATACCCGGATTTGCGTATGGCAGGACGACGTCCTCAGCACGATCATGCTGGCGGATGTGTCGGCGGCCGAGATGCTACGGCTCGCCAGCCTCGCCTACTCGGGCCTAACGGCTTAGAAATCAGCGTCCCGCGCCGAGAATGAGCGCTTCCGGCGCGAGCTGCGCCGCTGTGTGCGGCGCCGTGACCTTGTAGTGAACGGTTTCGTCATTGAAGGCGAAGCCGAGCACGTAGCCGCCCAGCACGAGATCATAGACGAACTGGCTGCCGAGGATGACCGTCGGCTGCTCGGGCATGAGATACATCGTGCCGTGGCCGACTTTCCACAAACGTCCCTCTTCGTCCCAGCTCTCGCTATACACGGCCAGCCAGGTATCTTCGTCGATGTAGAGACGCCGGCGCGGCGCGATATGCGACTTTCCGGGCGCGAGCGTGCCTTCGACGATCCACACACGGTGAAGCTCGTAGCGCAAAGCGTCGGGATTGGCATGCCGCGGCCCCAGAACGTCCTTCGAAGGCGTCAAATAGAAGCGGTTGTTGTTATAGGGCACATACATCTCGGTTTTGCCGACCAGCTTGAAGTCGTAACGGTCGGGACCGCCGAAAAAGATGTAGTATTCATCAAGGGTCTGGAATCCCGAGGCATCGGGATCGGGTGTGTCATACGACAGCGAAGGCCCACGCCGCGCGCGGCGCTCGCCCGGCAAATAGCGCCACGCCGCGAAACGGTCGCGCACGATATTCAAGGGCTGCCAGGCAAGGTATCCCTCGCCGTACTTGCCGGCGGGCGCATCGAGAATATGCAAGGTCTTGTAGTAGTGCGCGCCCGCCGTCGCGGGTGTCGCGTTCGGGTAATAATACGGGAAGTCCGCGACTTCCTTGTAGCGCGCCGTCAAATCGATCTGGCCGTTGGCCGAGACGACGTAAGTGCTGAGCCTGGTTTCGCGCGCCGCGCCCCAAAAGGCGAGCAGGTGGTTCCAGACCACTTCATGGCCATTTTTGGGAAGGGGAAAGGGAACACCTGCCGCGGTATTCTCGACACCGTTCGCGATCCCCTCGGACGCCGCGCGCGCCCGCGTCGCGTTCAGAAAGACATTGTCATAGACATATTGCGGCACCGCCGCCGAGCGCCGCGTGGGATAGATATCCATGCGATAGGTTGGATATTTGGCGAACAGCGCCTTCACGCCTTCCGGCAGCTTGGCCGCATACGCGCCGACATTCCCCGCCGTGATGGAGAATAGCGGCTGATCCGATGAAAAGGGGTCGGGGCGCTTGTCCCCTTGACGATATGCGGGATCGGCCTTGGTGTAGCCACCGGTCCACGCGGGGATCGTGCCCGCGGCATTCCCCGCACGTTCGGCCCCCACAGGCGTCAGCGCCCCTTTCAGGGCCTCCGCTTCACCGATGCTAGCCGCTCCAATCGCGCCCCCGGGTGCAGCCAGCAGTGCAAAAACGATAAAAAGCAGGCCGTTTCGAACCATTCCCGCCCCCACCGCCATGACCGGCGGATAAAGGCCATGATAAGGTGGGTCGGGGCGTTCAACCAGACCATAGATGTTTGAGACACTTAGGACTTTGGGGAACTCAGGAACCTTGGGGGCGGCATGGAGCGGGTGCGGGGTCAAACAACCCGCGCTTTGTTTGCTCATTGCAGTCCTGGCCGGCGCCAGCGCGCCTGGATCGGCCGCGGAACTCGTCAATACCGGCGACATAGTCATCCGGTGGGACAACACGATCAAATATAGCGCGGCCTATCGGCTTGGCCCGGCAGACCGCGCACTCATTCAAAGTCCAAACGCCGACGATGGGGATCGCAATTTCCATGCGGGCGTCATCTCGAACCGCGTCGACCTCCTCTCGGAGTTCGACGCGAACTTCGGCCACTGGGGCGCGTCGGTGAGCGCGGCGGCTTGGTACGATACGATCTACAACAACGCCCCTGACGCCGACACGTCGCCGCAGCGCGCGATTTATCCGGTGCGCGACCATTTCTCTTCGAATGTGCGCGACCTGCATGGGCGTTATGTGGAACTACTCAATACCTTTGTGACGGGGAGCGCCGATCTCGGCGATATGCCGGTCTCGGTGCGCATCGGCCGTCATACGGTCCTCTGGGGTGAGAGCTTGTTTTTCGCCGCCAACGGCATCGCGGCGGGGCAAGGTCCCATCGACACCATCAAGGCGATGAGCGTGCCCCTCTCCCGCGCCAAAGAAGTCTTCATGCCGGTCAACCAAATCTCGCTGAGCGCGCAACCGCGTCCGGATATGGTGATCAACGCCTACTATCAGCTCGAATGGCGCAAGAGCCGGCTTCCCGGCGCCGGCAGCTACTTCAGCGCGGCGGACTTTGTGGACGCGGGCGGATACCGGCTGTACGTGGGGCGCAATCAATATCTCGGCCGGGCGGACAGCCCCGATGCGAAGGACGGCGGTCAATTCGGTATCGCCCTACGCTTCATCCGCAACGACTTCGATGTGGGTGTATATGCGCTCCGCTATCACGCGAAAGAGCCACAGCTTTATATGCGCCCCTACCCGCGCGCCGTGTCTGTTGCCGAACGTGAACGCAGCGCTGATATCGAACATCCCGCCGCCTATGGATCGGCGCCCGGTGTTTACGCGGGTCCTTCAAATCCTCTTCAGAGCGATCCAATCTACGATTTCGGCACCGGCACCGGAGAAATGGGCACCTATTTCTTCGTCTATCCGGAAAATATCGAAATCTATGGCGCAAGCTTCAGCGGCTATCTGGGTGACAGTAATGTGGCTGCTGAAATTTCCACGCGCCGGCGCATGCCGCTGGCCAGCAAGGCTTTGCTGATCACAGCCGGCACGCCCTGGGACGCTGATACGAACGCCTTGTTCGCGCGCGGTGACACGCTGCACGCGCAAGCCTCGATCGTCAGCTCCTTTTCGCCGAACCGCGCCTGGGACAGCGCCTCGTTCAGCGCGGAGATCGCGGCGAATTCACGTCTCAAGATAACCCACAACGCTGTGATGTTCGACGACAGCCGCACCCGCGCCTACGTCGGCGCCCGCGCTCTGTTCGAGCCGGTGTACTTCGCCGTGCTTCCGGGGATGGATCTTTCCGTGCCGATGAGCGTCGGATACGGCCTCGCGGGCCGCTCGAGCGTGGATTCAGGACAAGTATCGAAGGCGGGAAGTTTCGAACTAGGTCTATCCGCGACTTACCGGGCGGTATGGCGCGGCAGCCTCACACTCACGCGCTTCCTGGGCGCGCCCGACCGCCAACCCTTCGCCGACCGGCACTTCGTGTCCTTCAGTATCCAGACGACCTTCTAATCAGAGTCGCGTGACGTAACCGTCGAGCTTGGACTCGCGCGCGGTGCCCGGCGTTTCCGGCGTGCCGAGATAAAGGTATCCCACGACATGATCGTCGGGACCGAAGCCGATGGCCTTTTTCACTTCGGGATCATAGGCGGCCTGGCCGGTCTTCCACATGGTACCAAGACCAAGGGCGTGCGCGGCGAGGACCATGTTCTGGAACGCGGCGCCGACGGCGACGATACGCTCGATCTCCGGAATCTTTCCCGGGGGCGCCGTATGCGCAGCTACGGCGATGATCGTCGGCGCGCGCATGACCTTCAAACCTTCCTTCTGCACCTCGTCGTCGGTGGCGTCTGGAGAAAGACGCCGGCGCAGCGCGCTCATCGCATCACCGAGAATTTTGCGCTTATCGCCTTCAAGCACCAAGAACCGCCACGGCGAAAGCCGCCCGTGATCGGGCGCGCGAACCCCGGCCTTTAGGATGACGTCGAGCTGTTCGCGGGTGGGCCCGGGCGCGGCAAGCTTGATGGCCGAGGCGCGGCTGGTGATGGCGGTGAGAACGTCCATGAGGTCCCTCGTATGCAGAGGCCTTATATATGAGGACCTGACGAACAAAAAAAGCCCGCTGAAGCGGGCTTTTCACCGAAATCGCGCGTTCCGCCTACGGCGGCATCGCCGCCCAATAGAGGGCCGCAACGGCGTTATACTGTGTGCCGATATCCACAATGCTATCCGTGCGGGCGGTTAGGCTGATGAAATTGTGCCAATCGTCTTCGGCCATGATGTCGCCAGGCTTCTTGTCGCCGTCGTAGGTCCAGAGCGCATAGCCGATATAGGCCCATTGCTTCTTGCCGTCGGCCCGCGTGTAGACACTCCAGTCCCCTTGGGGCGCGGCATCATCGGGCGCGAGGAATGGATGCCATTTCTCGCACGCCGTCACGCAGCGCGGGTCCGTGCCGATATCCCGTCCGACGGCGGCGCGAATGAGTACACCGCGCCTTTGCCCATGACCGCTCCCGGACTGGAAGATATAGGAATCCCTGCGGTAGAGCGTCTTGCCTTCGTCATTGGCCAGCACGCGCCCGATGCGATGACTTTCCTGGAAGGTGACACCGGCCGGCATGAAATTGCGCGCGACGAAGGCGACATTCCAGTTGGGATGAACACCGCGTCCATTGGCGTCCCCGGCGGCAAGATCGCCCGCGTAGGTGTAAAGACCGAGCCCCTTATAGGTCCACTGGCGAATACCGTCGGGACGATCGACGGGCACAAAATCGCCCTTGGCCGCCGCAAGCTGCGGCGCCGTCATGGCGCGCCAGGGACAAGGCGCCTTACAGGCCGCACTCTCCTGACCCGCCTCGCCCGTAAATACATACAGCGTCCAATTGCGCTCGTTCAGGAGCGTGAGACCGCCGGCGTCCTGCACGTCGCGCACACCGAAGTCGGCCGGGATGCCCTCAAGATCCGCCGGATAATGCAGAGCGACCTTCCAATCGGCGGGAAGCGGCACATCGTCCGCGATCTTTGCGAGACGCGCACCGCGTTCGCCGATCTGCGGTCCGCGCCCATAGCGCTTGGGACTGTTGCCACCCACAGAGCCCGGATCCGCGTCTTTCACGTAGGTATAGAGTGGCTTGCCAGCCAGCGCCCATTGCTTCGAGCCGTCGGCGCGCCTGACAAGCGACCACGGCCCAACGGGCTGGGCATTCGGCAGGGCGAGTGCCGGCAGCCAGTCCTTTGCGCAATCACCGGAACATGTCGGTTTGCCCGCCGTGTCCTTCGCGTAGGTGTAAAGCGTCATGCCGCGGGTATCGGCATAAGCTGTTTGACCGCGCCCCGAGAGGGCCGCGCTTTCTTGGTCCATGCCGTATCCAGCGTACTTGCCGAGAGACTGGATCGTAATGCCTTTGGGGGTTGAGAGCGGCGCGAATTCGTCGAGGTTCGCGGCAGACAGCGCGATGATGGAAATGGCTGCGGCGAGTATATTTCTGCGCATCGTTAAACCATGATCTCGCTGATGGTGCGCGACGTGCCGTTGCTGCGTTCGCCCCAGGAATTGATGGGAACGCCGAACGCCTGCATCACCGAGAGACTGACCCGCGTGACCGGATCGCCCGAGGCGAGTACGTGGATCCCCGTCTTGATGCGCTTACCGGCGCTGCCCACCGTGATGAGCGGCACTTTCTCCAGCCCGTGC
The DNA here is from genome assembly GCA_020160875.1 of Pseudomonadota bacterium. Lineage (GTDB taxonomy): Bacteria > Pseudomonadota > Alphaproteobacteria > Rhodospirillales > Rhodospirillaceae > SHVO01. Next base: position 13,883 of record JAIUPE010000030.1, on the reverse strand, counting down.
ACGCGCGCGTCCGAATGGTCCGTTTGCCAAAGGATCAACGTACGATCGAGGAGCGACCCCGGACCTTCCTTGACGGCATCCAGGGTTTTCAAGAAGTCGAGGAATACCAAATTCGCCCACGTATTGAATTCGAAAACATCCTTCTGGTAGCCAAGCGATTCATCCACGGACTCTTCATGAGTCGCCATATGCCAGGTGTAAGCGCTGCCCGCCTTACGCAGATTCATGGAGTCCACCATGACATTGAACACCTGGCTTTGGCCGCAGGCGGCCGCATAGCCGAGGAGCCCGCCGAACAGCTTGGAGTTCTGCGCCGCGTCTTCCAGAACCGTACCGGGCGTCGCCTCCTTGACCGCGTCGGGCACGCGGCAGGCCGGTAATGGCGCGGGCTTTTCCAGCTCGATGGCAAGCTGCTGCTCGATCTGGCGGATCGAGGTGAGATATTCGTCGAGGCGCCGCTTGTCCGCCGCGCCGAGTTCTTTGCGTGTTTCGTTCAGATGCTCCGAAACGTTGGAGAGCACGCTTTTGCGCGCCATGGCCATCGGGTCGGGTTCGAAAGTCGCCGCGTTGGGGTCCTTGAATTCGGGTCCGAAGATGCGGGTATACAGCGAGGTCGGCGAGGGTTCAGACGGATTGAGAGAGGTGCCGCTACGCTGACTGTAGCTTTTACGCGCACCGCTCAAATTGACTTCCAGTGACCGAAAACGCCGGCGCGCACCAATCTGTTCGGCTATCTTGGCATCAACGCTGGGGCCGCCTTCCGTGCCGTACGGGATCGCCCCGGTCGTCGCAATCTGCGAGGTTGTCGTATGGGTCTGCAGCGGACGGCCCTCGATGAAATACTTCATACCGCTGAAGATGTTCATGCGATCCCTGTACGGATCGAGCACTCTCAGTTGGATATTGTTCTCGAAGCCCGGCCCAACGATCTTCGGCTCCCACATCCCCGGATTCAGCCCCAGGTGCTGGAACCAGGTTCCAAATACAGGCGGTAAGGCCTGGCCATTGTCGGCCCAAGCATCGCCGTTGGTGTTGAGAAAGCAGTCCAGCACCGGCAATCCGACCGTGACGACACCGCCTCCCATCATGCCGCGAAGAACGGTTCTGCGATCGATCTTCATCTGGAACCCTCCACTGAGGTGCGTAGCGCCGCCTCCTTCCGAGGCTCAAGGATTGGCGCGGCACGGTAGAATTCGGGGCTGGTGGCAATGCGGCGCATCAGCGCCGGTACAACATAATGGCTTGCCGCGAAACTCTGTTTGAGCGGCGCGACCCAGTCCGTCGCCTCCGATTTCGCGGGCGTACGTCCGAGCGCGTACGCGCTGATCCTATCGACAAGACACGAGGCTGCGGCCGCATTGTCATGGACGGCGCGGCCCAGTTCTGCACCGTTGGTGAACTTGATACCATCGAGTTCGCCGGTCGTATCGAGCGGCACGCCGTTCTCCGATGTGCGATAGGAACCGCCGCCATCGAAATTTTCCAGCGCAAGGCCCATCGGATCCGTGATTTTGTGACAGCCCGTACACACAGGGTTTGTCGCATGAGCCCGCAGACGTTCGCGCGCGGTCTTGTACACCGGATTCGACGTATCCTGGACGATCGTGAAATTCACATCGCCCGGCGGAGCAGGCACTTTCTGACAGAGGAAAATTTCACGCAGCGCCTTGCCGCGCAGCGTCGGCGAGCTGCGGCCGGGGTGCGAGTGCAACGTCACGAAAGCGACCTGCATGAGGACACCCCCGCGCGGATCATTCGCCGCGAACTCGAAAGGCAACCACTTCTCAGGCGCACCGTTCGGCGCACGTACCGCCAAAGGCACCTGATAGATCGCTGCAAGCGCCCGGGTCAGATGGGTCTTCTTCGTGGTGAAAATATCGCGGTAATCGCCGCGTTCATTCAGCACGACATCGATGATCGTGCGCAGGGTTTGTTCCTGCGCATCTTCGGCCACCTGCGCGCTGAATTTCGGATAGATCGCGTTATCCTTGGTGAGTGTGTCGAAATCCTCGAAATGCAGCATATCCGCGAAGAATGCCCGTAGCCCGCTCTCCAGGCGCGGCGAGGCGATCATGCGTTCCACTTGCCGGACGAGACCCTGCGCAGTCTCCAGCTCGCCCTTACGTGCCGCCGTAAGCAGCGCACGGTCCGGCCCTGCGTTCCAGAGGAAGAAGCTAAGGCGTGACGCTTTTGAATACGCATCGAGCCGCAACTCACCGGGACGCTCGGGATCCGCTTCGAAATTCTCCTGGCGGAAGAGGAATTGCGGCTCCGAGAGCATCGCCGCCAGCGACAAGCCGAGGCCGGCATAAAAATCCTTGAGGCCGGCGGCCGCCTCGCGCGCGGAACGAACGTGGAGGCGCAACTCACGGTCATTCAGCGGGCGGCGAAAAAGGAGTTCGCCGACCTCGGTTAGAAATTCACCGGCACAGGAGTCGTCCGGCGCGGATATCGACTTCGGCTTACAATGGACCATCAATTCGCGGCGCCGTTCGTCAAGTACCTGGGAGGCGATAGAGCGCGCGATGACGTCGTATTGCTCCATGCCCGACGGTGAAATATTCGCCTGGCTTGCGCCGACTTCTAGAAGCCCATCGATGCGGAAGCCTGGATCGAAGCGCCCGCCGATCTTGATTGCCGGCCCGAATACGTCGGCGATGATCTGGGTATATTGCTCCGGTGTTAGACGCCGCGCGGGCGTTTCGCGATCCGGCGCCGCGGCATGGGCGGGCGATAATCCCAGCGTTAGTGCGGCGATCGACCCAAACATGAACCGGCGCAATGTCATACGTTCAGCATCCCCACTACTTCGCCTGATCCGCCGGCACGACGAACACCGGGACGGCCTCGATGTGATAGGCCGCCGAAATGGCCTGGTTCTGTCCGTCCTTATCGGGACTGGAGTCGGCGTAACGCTTCAACAGGTAATAGACCCCGGGGATGTCGTTGATGATCATTCCTTCGTAGGCCAGGCCGCCTTGCGCGATGCCGAAGTAAATATCGCCCCACGGCTGATAGCCGCCGATGAATCCATTGAGCCGGCCGCTGGGTTCAATGGCCATGCGGAGGTGCGTATTGGACAGACGGAACTCTGTGAAAGAGAGCGTGTCCAGAAGCAACTGCACGTCGCCGTGTTCCGTGATCGTGAGTTGCTTGTTCCTGATCTCGCCCTTGAGCACATGGTGCGAGCGTGGATCGGGATCGGCGCGATAGGTGGTATCGGGGGTCACGTCGCCGCCCGGACCGAAGACAAGTTGCTCGACAGCGCGGTCGAAGGTGATGGTGACGGGGCCGTCCTTGTCCAGATCCTCGCCGCTCACGGTCATGAGCCAGGCGGGGATCGTCTCCTTCATGGAGCCCCAAATGAAGTCCCAGAAGGTCGGACGGAAATTGAAGGTCCCTCTGAATTGCTCAATGCACCCGAGCGCGCGGAAAAGCTGGTTGTCGATCCCCTTTTCCTTGGTCATCGGCTCGGTAAAAGAATCCGCGCCCGTCTTATTGTCGAGGTCGAAGCCAAAGGAATAAGAACCGCTGACGCCTTTCAGCTTCGGATCGGCCACCGCCCAAGGATGTACGAAGGCGTTCACGGGTTGGCCGTTGATGCGCCCGCGCATGCGCAGCTGATCGCGCGCATTCGCCGCCGCGATCTCATCCTCGCCGGCGTAATCGTCCATAAGTTTCTTGACGTCGGTCGGCGAATATCCGAGCAGTTCGAAGGACTTCGCATATTGCTCACGCGTCGGCGGGTTTACGCCGCCGACGCAGTCCCCGTCCTGGGAGTAACTTCCCAAGCTGAACCATTCGATGGCGTAGCTGCGTGTTTCAAGCGCGTGAGCGGACGACCCCGCACCGATCATTACGGCCGCGAGCGCGAGCGCCGGCAGCCCTTTCCCATGGCTTTTGGTCACTCCCAACCCCTCCCATGCACCGCCCCCTCCTCCGAGGTCCGTGCAATAGGAAGAAGTGTACATCAAAAAGGCCGGACCGCACCCTTTATGAGCGCCATCCGGCCTTTTGCGAAACCACTGGAAAATCGAACGTTTTAGGGCGGAGCAGGCTAAAAATCGGCGGCCAGCGTGGCCGTGAACCGGCGCTGCGGCAGATACTGGAAGAAAAGGTTGTTTCCGCCCTGAAGGTCCCAGGAATAGACGTTGGTCACGTTCTGGACTCGCACGCGGACGTTTCCAGACACGTCCGAGACCCGGAAGCGATAGCGCGCCCCGAGATTGAGCACCGCACGCATCGGGATATCGGCGCGGTTCAAGGAATTCCCATAACCGCGGTCGTTATATTCAATCTGTCCTTCGAGCGAGAAACCTTTCCACGCCGCCGGACCATACTGAACATCCAAGCGCGCCGCGCTTTCATCACGTCCCACGGGCACGTTGCCGAGCAGCCCTTGATCGACAAGCGGGCCGGATACGCGCGGCTGCAGAAGAACGCCACCGGCAACGATGTTAAGCCCGGGAATCGGCTGCCCCGTAAAGGACACTTCCAGACCGCGCTGACGCAGATTGCCAACGCTCGTGTACAGGTTGGTCGTGTCGCGATCGAAGAACGGCTTCGAAATCTGGAACAGAGCCCCGTTCATGCGAAGGCCGGGCCGGATCACATACATAAAACCAAGCTCGGCCTGCTTCGTGAGAGTCGCTGGAACCGCCTCGCCGCGATTGCGTGCGTTCTGCGGCGTCGAACCACCATCCTCAAAGCCCTTCGTATAGCTCGTGAAGACGGTCAGGTCCTGCGTGGCTTTCACCGACACCGAACCGTTATAAAGCCACGGCGTCTGCTTCAGCGACGAGTTGCCATTCACCGGATGCGTGAGGTCGCGGCTATAGGTCGTTTTCTGGATGCCGATATTCACGTCGCCGACGTTGCGCCACTGACCAACATACTGAAGACCACCGGTCAGCTGCTTTGCGTGATCGAGCCCCTGCGCGGCGTGAACCCATACCGGCTCCGGAACCTTGATGACGTCATTGATGTTCGCGCGGCCGTAGTTGAATTGCGCGCTGCCGCCCGAGGGACGGGACAGTTCCCGGCCACGAGTCATGACATAGACCGTGTGGCGGAAGTCGCCCGACGTGTACACGCCCTGCGCCTGAACTTCACCGGACAGGGTTTTGATCATGATCGGAAGAAGCTTCTGGAACACGATGTCCGTCGTGCCGTCGGCCTGGGTATTATTGTAGAACGTCGTGTGGTCCTCGCGACGATCGTAGGTCGCGCGGAACAGGCCTGCGCGCAGCGTCCAATTGCTGGTCAGCTTCGCCGAACCGACAGCACCGTAATTCGTGTCGTGCTGCTGCCAGAGGTTCCATTCCTGGGCAAAGTCCACGCCGCGCCGCTGTTCGGGCGGCAACCAATCGCCGCCGACGAAAATGAACGGCGTGCTTTCGCTGTGTTTACGCTTCGCGCGTCCCCAGAAGGTATTGAGCTCGATCCCATCACTCGGCGTAAAGCGCATGAGGCCGGCGTAAGAATTATCGTCCGCGTCGGCGTGCTGATCGTTGACGAAGCGCGTGTGTTCAATACCGCCGCCGATGCTCAACTTGCCGGGAATGACCGGAACTTGCGTGTCGACTTCGAGTCCGGTCGTGTCATAGGGACCATAGGTGGCGACCACGCTTGTCACCTGTTTGTCCATCGGCTTGCGCAGCCGGATATCCACCACGGCGCTCGGCGCCGGGAACGGGAACGTCAGTGCGTTCACCCCAACGCGCACCGTGAAGCCCGAAAATAGACGATCAACAAGGACATCGCCCGGGCCGGTGGCAGGCCGGTCGAAATACATACCTTCGATTCGGACGTTGCCCGACTGCTGCGGATTGAAGCCGCGCGCGTTCTTGGCGTCGTAGAGACCGATGGTCTCGTTGCCTACCGTCGTGCCGAACGCGTCGTCAGCCGCGGCGACCGCGTTGTCGTTGGCGCGCTGCGCCCATGCACTTGAAACCCCGACGCCCGAACATCCAAGCGCAACGAAAGCCCAACGAACCAAACTCGTTCGCACGAGAATCCCCCCAAAGAAACAATCCCCTCGGGGGTACCAATGACATATCTCCGGAACGCGGGCCATAGCCGCGAACCCCTCGATACGTCAAATTTTGCGTGAGTAAGGCCGATTACGCCCGAAAAAGTGGAAGGCCCGGATCACGCCGGGCCTTGTGTAACATCACTTTGGCAGTTTGCCCTCGATCTCCTGATAGACCTTGGCCACCGCCAGAGGGATCTGGGACCCGCTCAGCGCCCAGTCCTTATAGGGCCCGAAATTAGCCTGTTTGGCCGCTTCGCAGTTTTGCGGCGATTCACATTTCGCGCCCGTTGCATGGACGCGTTTGACCTCGGCGATGACCGCTTCAAGCGCTTTGCGGGATTCCGCCAGATCCGCTTTAAGCTCCGCCTTGCTGTCCACAAAGCCGTGGCCAGGGATCACCCAATCCGCGTTCAGGGCCTCGGCCTTCTTGATGGTCTCGATCCATTCGGTCGGATATGCCGAGCGCATCCCCGGGAAGACATCGCGCAGATAGATTTCGCCGAGGAACAACACCTTGGTAGCCGGCAAATAAACCGCCAGATCGCCACCCGTATGCGCGCGGCCAAGGTTCAGGATTTGAATCTCTGTTCCGCCGACGGTCATGGCGCGCTTGTCGCTGACCAGTTCCGTCGGAAGTACGGCGTTCTTGTTGCGCTCCATCGTGGCCTTCGACGCCGGTGAGGAAATCCAAACCGCCGCGGGCCATGCGGCCTTGAGCTCGGGATTGCCGCCCACATGATCGATGTGGTCCGAGCCCACCACCACATACTTCAATGGCTGCGGCGTCAGCTTCTTGATGCTGTCGACAAGGCGTTGACCGTCCATGGAATCGCCCTGCCCGTCCACGAGCACAACGCCGTCGTTGGTCACGACGATCAGGCTGACGGTGTTGATAACGCCGCCGCTGGGATCGGGCGAATGAGTATCTTCATAGGCATACACATTGGGCACCAGCTGCTGCCAGCGCGGAAAACTCGCCTCGGTCAGGTTTCGCACCTTGATATCCGCCGATTTCGGAAACGTCTCGGCCGCGAGCGCGACCGAGGCGAGCGCAACGCCGGACGTCAGCGCCAGTGTCAAACCAAGCATTCTCATCAGAACCTCCCGGGGCAAGATGTTAGCTGTCGGCTTTTAGATGGGCAGTGCCGTCGTCGTTTTAATTTCGGAAACCGCCGCGAACGAGTGAACTTCACGCACACCCGGAACACGCGACAGCTTTTCGAAATAAAATTTTTCGTATTCGTGCAAATCGTGCGTGACGACCCTCAGCAGGAAGTCGAAGCCACCGAGGATGACATGACATTCCATGACTTCCGGAAAAGCCCGGATGGCCTGCGCAAAATCGTTGAGATTGGGCTGGTCGTTCTGAACCACCTTCACCTGTACGAAGAACTGAGCCCTCAGATCGAGCTTGTCGCGATCCAGCACGGCAACAATCTTCGAAATATAGCCTTCGTCCTTAAGACGCTGGATACGCCGCCAACATGGCGACTGCGATAGACCAACGGCCTCGGCGATTTCAGCGGCTGAGCGCGAAGCGTCTTCCTGCAGCGTCCTTAGTATCTTTAAATCTATCTTATCGAGCTCAGTGGCCATGGTGGTTCCCCCTCACCAGTCACTCGTCACATCCGTCAGACGTGAATCCCGTGTCCAACCGTTCGCAGCGCCGCCTCGAAGAAACCTTCGGACAGCGTCGGGTGGGCATGAATGATGCCGGTGATATCTTCGATGGTTGCGCCCATCTCCAGAGCCATCGCGAACTCGCCCGAGAGCTCCGACACTTTACGGCCCACCGCTTGAATGCCCAGAAGGCGATGATCGTCCTTACGCGCGATCACGCGCACGAAGCCGCCATCGTCGGCGCCTTCAAGGGTCATCGCACGGCCATTCGCAGCCCACGGAAAGGACGCGTTGAGCACTTCCCCGTTCACCTTGTCATCCGGACCAAGGCCGACCGACACGATTTCGGGCTCCGTGAAACAGACCGCCGGGATCGCAACAGGATTGAACCGGCGTTTGTGGCCCGCGATGATTTCCGCGACCATCTCGCCTTGGGCCGAGGCCTTGTGGGCCAGCATGGGTTCGCCGACCAGATCGCCGATGGCCCAGACGCCGCGCATCGACGTGCGACACTGGTCGTCCACTTTCACGAAGCGGCCATTCATGTCCACGCCCATGCCCTCGAGACCCCAGCCGTGCGTGCGTGGCTTGCGGCCGACGGCGACGAGAACCTTGTCGGCCTTGATTTCCGACGTCTTGCCGTCGGCGCCTTCAACTTTCAACGCACCTTTGGCAAAGCCCTGGGCCTTTACGCCGGTGAGCACTTCAACACCGTTCTTCTTCAGCCATTGGGCGACGGGATTGGTCAGTTGCTTGTCGTAACTCGGCAGAATGCGATCGGCGGCTTCGATGACGATCACTTCGGCGCCGAGTTTGCGATAAGCGATACCGAGCTCGAGGCCGATATACCCTGCACCGACAACGGCAAGGCGTTTGGGCAGCACCGGCAGATCGAGTGCGCCGGTCGAAGAGATGATATCTCCGCCAAAGGGAAGGTGCGGCAACTCCACAGGATCAGAACCCGTCGCGAGAATGACGTTCTCAGCGATGATCGTAGTATCTCCGACCGTACAGGTCTTCGCGTCCGAGAATTGAGCCCAGCCGCTGATCACGCGCACTTTCGCACGCTTCAGAAGAGCACCGACGCCGTTGTTCAGGCGGTCGACGATACCTTCCTTCCATTTCACGGTCTTGCCGAGATCAAGCTTCGGCGGGCCGGAGAGCGAAATGCCGACATGGCCATCTTTCGACGACGCGTGGGTCATTTCCTCGAACATGTCCGCGGCGTGGATGATCGCTTTCGACGGAATACAGCCACGAATGAGGCAGGTACCGCCGAGACGGTCGCCATCGACCAAAATCGTGTCTAACCCAAGTTGACCGGCTTTAATGCCGGCGACGTATCCGCCGGGGCCACCGCCAACAACAAGAACCTTACATTTCAGTGTCTCAGCCATGACTACCGCATGAAAATGGTGGCGGGATGCTCAAGCATCGCCTTGATGGTCTGGATAAAGCTCGCCGCGTCGAAACCATCGATGATCCGATGATCGAACGAAGACGAGATGTTCATCATCTTGCGGATGGTCACCTGCCCGTTCCGCACGACCGGCCGTTCGACGATCTTATTCGGACCGACGATGGCGACTTCCGGCCGATTGATGATCGGGGTGTGCGTGATGCCGCCGAGGGTGCCCAAGCTCGTGATCGTGATGGTCGAACCGGAGAGCTCTTCCGTGGACGCCTTGCCGCTACGCGCAGCGTCGGCGACACGCTTCAGTTCAGCCGCAGAGTCCCACACATCCCGCGCTTCTGCATGCCGCACGACGGACACCATAAGGCCATTGGGCGTCTGCGTCGCAATTCCGACATGCACCGGCTTATGGCGGTAAACGACATTCGCATCGTCGTCGAATGTGGAATTGATCTGCGGATGTTCGACGACGGCAGAACAGATTGCACGCATAATGAACGGAAGCAGGGTCAGCTTGGGCTGATCGGGCTTCTTCGTCGCATTCAGATAAGCGCGCAGATCGTCGAGTTCGGTGACATCCACTTCCTCGACGTAGGTGATGTGCGGGATGTGGCGCTTGGCTTCCTGCATGCGCTCGGCGATCTTGCGCCGCAGGCCGATGATCTTGATCTCGTCCACGCCATTACGCTTGGCGAGACCCGAGCCGCCACCGCTCGCGGACGCGCTTCCGCCGCTGGCGATGAAAACATCGAGGTCTTCGTGGCCAATGCGGCCGCCCGGACCGGTCCCCGGCACGAATTGGAGCTTGATACCCATTTCATCGGCACGCTTACGCACCGCCGGCGACGCCAGGGGACGTTCACCCGCCACACGCGGCTGGACAGCTTTTTCCGGCGCCGCGGCTTTCGCGGCCACCGGTTCCGGCTTCGGCGCGGGCTTCGGCGCCTCAGCTTTGGGCGCCTCGACTTTAGCGGGCTCCGGCTTCGGCGCGGCGGCCGGTTTCGCGGCAGCCTTGTCGTCCGACACGTTGCCCGGGCCTTCGACTTCGAAGGTGATGATGATCGAGCCGACGGCGGCCTTGTCGCCCGCCTGACCTTGGGTTTCCGTCACGGTGCCGACGACCGGCGAGGTGAGTTCGACCGTCGCCTTGTCCGTCATGACGTCGAGGATCGGCTGATCCTCCTTGACCACATCGCCGGGCTTCACATGCCAGGTGACGATTTCCGCTTCCGCGGTGCCTTCGCCGACGTCCGGCAGTTTGAAAATGAATTTTCCCACTTATGCCCCCACGGCGCGGCGCAGCGCCTCGGCCACGCGTTTTGGTCCCGGGAAGTACTGCCATTCGAAGGCGTGCGGATACGGCGTATCGTATCCGGTGACGCGCTCGATCGGCGCTTCCAAGTGATAGAAACAATGTTCCTGAATCAGCGCAGAAAGCTCGGCCCCGTAGCCCGACGTGCGCGTGGCTTCATGCACGACAACACAGCGGCCTGTTTTTCTCACCGACTCAACGATGGTGTCGATGTCGAGCGGAACGAGCGAGCGCAGGTCGATCACCTCCGCATCGATTCCCGTCTCCTGCACCGCGGCCATCGAGACATGGACCATCGTGCCGTAGCAAATCACGGTCACCGCCTGCCCCGGCCGCACGATCGCCGCCTTGCCCAACGGAATGCTGTAGTAGCCTTCCGGCACCTCGCTGGCTGGGAACGATGCCCAGGCCTTCACCCCTTCGTCGCTATGACCGCTGAACGGGCCGGTATAGAGGCGCTTCGGTTCCAGGAAGATGACCGGATCGTCGTCCTCGATCGAGGCGATGAGCAAGCCCTTGGCATCGTACGGGGTCGACGGAATGACCGTCTTCAAACCGACGACGTGCGTGAACAGACTTTCCGGGCTTTGGCTATGGGTCTGACCACCGTAGATGCCACCGCCGTACGGCGAACGCACGACCATCGGCGCGTAATATTCACCGGCCGAGCGATAACGCAGACGCGCCGCTTCCGACACCAGCTGATCCATCGCGGGATAGATATAGTCGGCGAATTGCACCTCGACGACAGGGCGCAAACCATAGGCGCCCATGCCGATGGCCGCGGCGACAATACCGCCTTCGGTGATCGGCGCGTCGAAGCAGCGGTTGACGCCGAACTTCGCTTGCAGGTGTTCGGTCGCGCGGAACACGCCGCCGAAATAACCCACGTCTTCCCCGAAAACGACGACTTTCGGGTCTTTCTCCATCATCGTGGCCATCGCGGAATTAATGGCCTGCACCATGTTCATTTTTGGCATGGCTAGAACCCCGCCTCCTGACGTTGGCGGCGCTGGCGCCAGTCGGGCTCCTTGAACACGTCCTCGAACATGGTCTTCGGGCTGGCGGTCTTGCCTTGGCCGAGCGTGCCGGCCGCTTCGGCTTCCTTCTGCGTCCCCTTCACCAGGTTGATCAACTCCTCTTCCATCGCGGCGTGCTCTTTCTCGCTCCACACACCCCGCTTAATCAGGTGCTTCAACAAACGGTCGATGGGATCGCCAAGCGGCCACTTCTTGCCTTCCTCGGTCGAACGATAGCGTGAGGGATCGTCGCTCGTGGAATGCCCTTCCGCGCGATAGGTGAACAATTCGATCACGGTGGCGCCGAGGTTGGCGCGTGCCCGCTCCGCTGCCCACTGAGTCGCCGCATACACGGCAAGGAAATCGTTGCCGTCGACACGCAGCGCAGGAAGGCCGTAACCGATTCCGCGCGCGGCGAACGGTGCCTCTTCACCACCGGCAATGCCGTGGAACGAGGAAATTGCCCACTGATTGTTGACGATGTTGAGAATGACGGGGGCGTGATAAACCGCCGCCAGCGTCAGGGCATAATGAAAGTCGCCTTCCGCGGTCGAGCCGTCGCCGACCCAGGTGGCGGCAATGCGCGTGTCGCCCGACATCGCCGACGCCATCGCCCAACCGACAGCCTGCGGATACTGCGTCGTCAGATTGCCGGAGATCGTGAAGATGCTCTGCTCTCGCGCCGAGTACATGATCGGCATCTGGCGCCCCTTCAGCGGGTCGAGCGTGTTGGAATAAATCTGCCCCATCATCGTCAGCAGCGGATACTCGCGCGTGAGGTAAAGGCCTTGCTGACGGTAAGCGGGAAAGCACATGTCATCGGGCTCCAACGCAAGAGCCGCCGCGACGCTGATGGCCTCTTCGCCGGTACACTTGATGTAGAATGACGTCTTGCCCTGGCGCTGCGCGCGATACATGCGGTCGTCGTAAACGCGCGTGAGCACCATGTTGCGAAGACCCTTTTTCAGGATCTCCACGGGGATGTCCGTGTTCCAGGGGCCGACCGGCTTCCCATCGTCGTCCATCACACGTATGAGCGCGTAGGCCAGATCGCGCATATCGTCGGGTTTCGTGTCGATGGCCGGACGGCGCACTTCGCCGGGCGCGGACATCATGAGCTTGCTGTAGTCGGGCTCCTCGCCCGGACGCGCGGGGGGAGACGGGAATTTGAGCTGGAGCGCGCTGTTGCGCCGCGCTGCGGTGTCGGTTTTAGCGCCGGATTTGGGCATTAGTTCTCACTGTGAAATGGGCATGGCCGGGCACTCCTTTAGGGGACTGCAGGACCACGGCATTTGAGGTGAACGTGGGTGAAGTTTAGCGGCCAGAACCCGGTTTTTTTTCCCAAAGGGGTATGACCGTGCGTTCAGTCTATGCATGAAATTTGCGCCGCTCCAGCCTTTTGCGCAACCTATTCGCTTGTGCAGTGCAACATGCGCATGATCACGGGAAAATAGGTCAGCAGGGCAGACGCAATGAGAAAACGCCGCAAAAACCAACGCGGCGAGCCGCGGAAACCCCGCTTACTCGCCGCGTCATAAACGTGCGGACGCCTAGCGTGAAGCCGCGACGGGCGCCTTTTGCCCGGCCTCATCCGTAACCTCGGCCGTCTGGCGCGGCGGATGGTTGATATAAACCTGGGTGAATTTCACATTGAGCGCACCTGAGATACCGCGCATCTGGCCGGTCTTTGGATCCGGGTATCCATCCGCCAAACGATTCAGCGCGCGATAAAGCGACGGCGCCGAAAGCTGGCCGTAGCTTTGGTGATGCGTCGACCAAGACGTGTTGAGATGGTGATTGAACCATTCGACATCGACATAACCCGCGATCATGCCTTCCGCGCCGTTGTCGGTGAGCTTCAAGTGAAGCTGCGCGCCGCGGATATATTGGTAGTCGTTGGTATCGAACGCCTGGCCGCTGGGGAAGCGGTAGTCCTGCGCGTCCGTGATCAGCACGCCGTCAACGATTTTGCCTTTCCAGTGCGAGATGAAGGTCTTGCCGAAGCGCATGTCGGGCCGTTCGGTGCCGCCCGCGATGAAAGATTCGCCGGTCGCGGACGTCAAAAGCGGATCGAGCCCGCGATAGGAGGTCACTTCCACCTCGGGGTCGTTGACGAGACTGTCGACGCCCGATAGCTCGATCATCATGCGGTTATAGTTATAGCGCCGCATGTACTCCTGCTCGAAATGATAGATCGTACCTTCCGGCGCCCGGTAATTCGAAATGCAGCCGATGGCGCGGTAGAGCTGGTTGTCGACGCCCTTCACCCCGTCGGGGCTGATGAAATCGTCATCGTCCACCTTGCCGTCGAGATTCAGGCCGTACGAAACCTTTCCGCCCGCGTCCTTGAACGTGAACGGCTCCTCGGATGTGTCCGGGAACCATTGGCGGGCCTCGCGCATGATCTGCGTCATGTATTTGGTGGCGAGGCGCACGGCCTCGATGGCGACTTCGAAGCAATCGCACGGCGAGCGCGATGCGATG
>JAIUPE010000029.1 GCA_020160875.1 Pseudomonadota bacterium | reverse complement strand
GCCGCTGCGAATAACCGCGTCGATCCGCTCACCTCAAGACCCGCGGAAGTCAGTCTCACCATTCCGTGGACGGAGCCTTCGGCCGCCGCCGTCTTCCGCCGCGCCGAATTCCTTTGGGTCGTGTTCGACCGTTATCAACAGGTGGATGTCGCCAAGCTCGCCAAGGAAGGCGCGCCGTACATCACTTTCGTCGAGCAACTTCCGTACCGCAACAACACCATCCTGCGCATGGTGACGCGCCCGGACATCAATCCGACGACGCGCCGCGACGGACTCAGCTGGGTGCTCGACTTCCGCGCCCTCCCGCTACGTCCGACCCAGGCGATCGAAGTGAATGCTCAGCTTGAACGTCCGCAACCGAACTTGTTCCTGCCCATCACGGAAGCCGGCCGTACCGTGGCTGTCGAAGATCCCGAAGTGGGCGATTATCTCCTCATCGTTCCCGTGATCCCGCTTAGTTACGGCGTTTATCCGGAACGCACTTTCCCCGAAGTCGACCTTCCTGCGACCGCGCAGGGCGTGGTTGTCGTGCCGAAGGCCGATGGCGTGCGCGCCCAGGCTTCGCGCACGGGCATCGATATCGATGTCGACGGCGGCATGGCTCTGTCGCGCGACGGCACGCAGGTCGCCGGCGCCTTGGGCGGCGATGAAGACATGCAGCGCCTGCTCAACATCGCGGACTGGCAGATCGGCCGGGCCGAGGACTACGTGCGCAACAAGCAGGCCCTTCAGTATGCGCTTGGCGACGAGCGTCCCGACACCCGCCAGCAGGCGCGCTTGCGTCTCGCCCGTTTTGAATTCGTGAACGGCTTCTATCCGGAAGTGCTCGGTATCCTGCGCGTGATGGCCAGCAACGATAGCGAAATCGAGAACACCGCCCAGTTCCGCGCCTTGCGCGGCGCGGCGCGATTCATGATGCGCCGCTATCAGGAAGCGGCCGAGGACTTCAATCATTTCACGTTGGCGAACGAAGAAGACGCCCGCTTCTGGCTGGCCGCTGCGCGCTCGCAGATCAGCGACCCGAAGGACCAGGCCGAGACCATGATCCAGACCGGCTCGCTCATCCGCGCCTATCCGCGCCGCGTGAAGATCCCGCTTGCGCTCATGGGCGTTGAAGCGACCATTGCCGCCGGGGACGATTTCGGCGCGCAGGGCTTCCTCGACATGGTGCGCAAGGAAACGCCATCCGTGAACGAACTCGCCGCCATCGACTACATGGACGGCAAGCTCAACGAGAAAATCGGCGAACTTCAGGTCGCCTTGCAGCAGTACCGCAAGGCCGAGCAAAGCCCATCCTTGATGTACAGCGTGCTGGCCACGCGCGATCGCTTGGAACTCGAGCATAAACTCGGCACTGTCACGACGGCTCAGTTGATCGAGGGGCTTGAACAGCTTCGTTACCGTTGGCGCGGCGATCACACGGAACTTGAAATGCTCCTGCGCCTCGCGGACCTCTACAGCGAGGAGAAGGATTTCGGCACGGCGCTGCGCACGCTCAAGATCACAACGTCCTATTTCTCCGGCGACGAACGCGTCAACGAAGCCGCCAACAAGATGACCAGCATTTTCGAGAAGCTCTATCTCGACGGCGAGGCCGATAAGCTTTCTCCCGTGACGGCCATTGGTCTATTCGAGGAATTCCGTTCCCTCGTGCCGCCGGGCGAGAAGGGGGATGAAATGATCCGCAAGCTCGCGGACCGCCTGGTATCGGTCGACCTGCTGCAGCAGGCCGCGCTTCTCCTGGAACGTCAGGTTCAGTTCCGCGTCACGGGTGTCGACCGTGCGCGCATCGGTTCGCGTCTCGCGCTGATCTATCTCCTCGATGAGCAGCCGCAGAAGGCGCTCGCTGTGCTCAATGATACGACGACGCCGGAAGCCGGCCGCGAACTCAACGCCCAGCGCCGCCGCCTTGAGGCGCGGGCGCTGACGGACCTCAATAAAGTCGATGAAGCCGTGCTGCTGCTCGGCACCGATACGACGCCCGAGACCAAGCAACTCCGCGCCGAGATCTACTGGCGCGCCCAGCAGTGGTCGAACGCCGCCGTCGCGCTCTCCGAGCTTGCCCCGGAACCGGAAGGCACCACGCTCAGCGACCAGAACGCTCGCATCGTCCTTGATTGGGCGACGGCCCTGACACTCGCCGGCGACGAACGCACACTCGTACGCGTGCGCCAGCGCTATACGGTGCCCATGAGCGATACGCCGTACCGTGATGCCTTCGCGCTCATCACCACACCGCGCGAGCGCGGCGTGATGGATGTGGCGGCCGTGCGCCAGCAGATCGAGCAGGCCGAACAGTTCAAGTCGTTCATGGTCGACTACAAGGACATGATCGGCGAGAAGCCCCTCAGCCAAATTAACTAGCGTTGCGGCCTCTCCATGCCTCTTCCCTTCCAGGGGAAGGCGTAAAACCATTCACCGCGTCCAGCTCGCCGTCATGCCCACTGTCAAGGGGCGCACGGGGATCGCTTGGGCGATGCGCCCCAGCGAAAACGGATTTCCAAACGCGAAAGTGTTTGATTTCGTGTTGGTCAAGTTGGTCACATAGGCCGATAGGCGCCAATGTTCGTTGAATAGACCCACGCGCATATTGGCGGTGTGATAGGCCCCCACGCTCGACATCGGCAAGGTCCCGATGGCGAGCTGAGATTTTCCCAAGACTTCCGATCTGATGTTCGCGAAGCCGGTGTAACCGTTGCCGAGCGGCTGCTGGTATTGCAGGGCCACGGTGCCGTTGAACTTCGGCGCGCCGGGGAGGCGGTTCGTGACGGAGCCCGCCGTCGTCGTCGGCGGGACCGTGGGATTGTTCCAGGAGAGATTGGCCATAAGACGCAAGCGATCGCTCACGGCGTAGATGCTTTCGATCTCGATTCCCTGGTTCCGTCCGTCTCCGAGGTTCGATGTGAACGACAGGCCATTGGGGCGTATCAGGTCCGCCTGCATGTCGTTCCAGATCGCGTAGAAGACGGTGAGATTCAGATTGACGCGGTGGTCCAAAAACGCGGACTTCGAACCGACCTGGAAATTCCAGAGACGATCGGAATCGAAATTCGACACCGTCACCGGGCGCCCGCCCGGCGGCGGAGCCGTCAACCGGCTCGAGATGTTGACGCCGCCCAGGCGGAATCCCTGCGTCGCCTGGACATAAAGGAAATGGTCGGATGTCAGCTGGTAAGACAAATCGGCTTTCGGCGTCGCGCCGGTTTTGCGGTTGTAACCAATCGCAGCCGGCGGGCCGTCCTCGATGGATTCTGTGTTGTTCGCTTCGACGTTCACTTCCCCGAAGTACACGCGCACGCCGGCGCCAGCGCGCAGTTTTGGGCTCAATTGGTACTGCACTTCGCTGAAGACCGCCGCCTCCGTTCCGACGTCGTGGCGGTTCTTCACATAGAAGGTGTCCCTGGGACGTATGCGGGTCAGTAGCGAGATCGACGTATCCGAACGGTGCGAGACAAAGACCCCCGCGATCCAAGTCCAGGGCCCTTCGCCGTTCGAAGCCAGGCGCGTTTCGTGATTTATGGTGCGGTAACGGTTGGCCTGATCGAAGGCAGTGGCTTCGACCGGCTGACGGATCAGGATCGGAAGCGCGAGCGAGGCGTCGAACAGCGAGTTGACCCGGTGGTGAACCCAAGCGGTTGTTGACGTCATGTGCGCCCAACCGAGATCTCCGTCGATCGTTGCCGAAATGGTCAGAAAGTTGTTGGCATTCGGCTCGCTGAGGTAATTCGTGCGCTCGAACGTGGGGCGAGCGGCATTGTAGTACTGCGTGTCGCGCGAGCGGATCGACTGATAGACGATGCCCGTGCCAATCGTCCAATCGCCGCCAAGGCGCAGCTTCGCATTGGATCGCAGACCTTGCGTGCGTGTGCGATTCACGTCACGCCGGCCGAGGAACGCGTCGTCGATATAGCCAGCGTCGAACCGCTCATAAGCCACAGTGCGCCAGGCGAGTTTGCCGGCGATGACCGGCACGTTGAACATGGCGTCGGCGGCGTGCGAAAGACCGCCGTGCGCGACGGAGCTGCCCTCGACGGCGGCACGCATCTCGACGCGGTCCATGACCGGCTGGCGCGTAATGATGCGTACCAGTCCGCCGATAGAGCCGGCGCCGTACAGCGTGCCTTGCGGTCCTCGAATGACTTCGACGCGGTCGATGTCGTGTAATTGGAGAGCGGGCGAGGGGGCGTTGAACACCACGCGGGTTTCGTCGATGTAAAGTCCGACCGTCGATTGTGTGTTGCCGGTGAAGGGGCCATCGGCAAACCCGCGGATCACGAACTTGTTGCGGCCGGGACCCTGGTTCGTGGTCGACAGACCCGCGATGAAGGACGTCATTTCCTGGGTCGAGCGGACGCCATAGTCGATGAACGTCCCGCCAGTGATGGCGCCCACCGAAAGGGAGGCGGTCTGGAGCGACATGGGGCGCTTGATCGCGGTGACCACGATCTCCTCGATCGGCGGAAGCGCCAGCGGGATCATGGGCGCTTCGATCTTCACGTCGCGCAGTACCGGACGCGGGAAGATGCGCCACAATCCGGGCCCGACCATTTCAAAGGAAAGGCCGGTACCGGCCAGCAGATCCTCGAGCGCCTGCGAAACTGTTCGGTTGCCCGCGACGGCCGTGCTGACTTGATTGGTGAGGACGACGCCGGTGAGACCGATCGAGATGTCCGCTTGAGCGGCGAGGGTGACGAGGGCGCTGGAAAGTCCTTGCGCGGGGATATCGAATCGCTTCGTGTCGTCGGCCGCGAGCGGCATACGGGCGAACAGGCAAACGAACGCTATCGCACCCAGGAATACCTGAGCGCGCCGGTAGCGCGGCGATGGAACACCTTCGAACGGGTGCAACACTCCCCCTGCGTTGCGAGCCCCGGTTTATTTGGAGGGTGGGGCGCCCCGTTCTAATCTTACTTCATCCCCATTTTCAGCAACAACAACGGGGAGGAGGGCCGCGAGGCGCCGGACGGTGGTCAGCTGGTCCTCGATCTTTAGAATCCCGGAAAAACGCATGGCCGCGACCTCGGCATCCCGGATCACGATGGGCTTCCCGTAGTAGCGAGATAGATCGGAAGCAACCTCAGATAGAGTCGCATTTGTGAATATGGCCCGGCCGTCTCGCCATGCGGCGGCGATCGTCGGGTCGATCTTGGCCACCTGATAGGTGCGCGCGCCTTCCCGGGCGGCATATTGGTCGCCCGCGCCGAGGCGCACACTCGTGCGCACGCCATCGGCCGATACATCCACGGTGCCGCGTTCGACGGTCACGGTAATCCGGCCGTTATGCCGCAGCACGTTGAAGGCAGTTCCCACGACGCGTACATCGCGGTCGCCCGCCGCCACATGGAAAGGACGCGACGGATCGCGGGTGACTTCGAAGAGTGCTTCGCCTTTTTCGAGATGCACGTTGCGTGTCCCGCGGCTCATCGTCACGGCGACCTGCGTATTGGTATTGAGGTGGACGGTCGAGCCATCCGACAGCGTGACGTCACGGCGCTCGCCCGCGGCGGTCGCGAGGATTTCGTGTTTTTCCGGCTGGAAGATGTCGGGACGCACCACGATGGTCAGAAGGACAGCCGCCGCAATGCCGCCGATGCCGAGAAATGCGCGTGTCGAGAAACGCCGTGCGGCCGGCGGGGGTGTCGGCGCCGTCAACGAAAGCAGGTCCACAGCTTCGCTGGCCGCGGCATCCACGGCGTCGAACGCGATGCGGTTGCGCGGGTCGGCCTCGAGCCAAACCGTGAAGGCTTCCCACTCGTCGGCACCCGTTTCCAGGCGCGCATGCCACCCGGCCGCCGTTTGAAGGCGCTCCGTTTCACTGGCTGTGGTTGTGGGAATGCTCAATTTCCACCTTCTAAGGTTCTCATCTTGCAGATGCCGCGGCTAATGCCGCTCCCCCTCTGTGGACCGCAGAAATAAGGTGAGGTGTTTCAAGGCCGCCGTCATGTGTTTTTCTACGGTCTTGGTCGAAATACCCATCACATCGGCGATTTGCCGGTGGCTGAGCCCCTGAACCCGGCACATCACAAAGACCTCCCGGCTCTTTGTGGGCAGGCTGTCCAAAGCTTTCATGACGGCTGTTAATCTTTCTTTCGAAGCGAGTGCGTCATCGGCGGCCGTGGAATCGGCAATGGTGTCAGTTCCGACCTTCTGGGTGGTCGTTTCCGTCCAATGCGCGTCGCGCGCATCTTGGCGACGTCGCGCGCGCGAAAATTCGTTGGCAAGATTGTAGGCCATCCGGAATAGATAGCCGCGCGGATTGGTGAGATCGGCGGGCAGGGCGCCGCCCTTCAGCCGCACGAACAACTCCTGATAAATATCGTCCGCCGCCGCCACGTCACCCAACCGGGCCGTCAGGAAGCGCAGAAGCACCTCGCGCATGGCGAGATACTCCGTCACCAGAACGCCAAGGACAGCCTCGGTCACCTTAAAAACTCTCGCCCATCAGGACGGTCCCCACCCGCGAAGCCTCTGATTTATCGCGTTTCCTCACCCAAACCAATGGCTGACGAGCCCCCGGGAGGGGCAACCGCTGCTGGCGGCATCTTCCATATGAACACCCGCATGACGCGTCCTCGGGACAGGTCCGCGTCAAAGACCGGAAAAACCGGCACGGGGTGGGAAGTTGGGGGACTTGATGCGTCAGGAAGCCGGCCAAATCGGCGTTATTTTTCACGATTTTCCGCTCGGCGGCTCCGAGCGGATTTCCATTCGCCTGATGAATCAATGGGCTGATTCCGGCCGCAAAGTCGTCGCCTTCTGCGGCGCCTTGCGAGGGCCCCTGGTGGACCTTATCGGCCGGAACGTGGAGGTGGTTGAGTGTGGGCCGGCCATTCCGCGCGCGGCCGGCTCGCGCCGCCGCTTTGGCAAGGCGCTGCGTGGTTTTCTGCAGACGCGCGCCGTGGATGTGCTGTTCTGCCCGGGCAATTATCATTGGCCGGTTTTAAGCGAACTCACGGGCATGGACCCGCAGGATGCTCCGGGAATCGTCACGCAAATCTCCACGCCGCTGTACCGCCACGGCCGCGGCGCCGTTGAACAATTCGCATACAACATTTTGACGCGCCATCGCTTGCGCGGAATCGATGCGGCGATCGCGCTGTCGCCGTCCACCGTACGGCAGGCCGACAAGATCCTAGGGCGCAAGATCACGCAGTACATCCGCTTGCCGGTGCTTGATGATGGCGCGGCGTCCGCGCCCGTCATGACGCGCGCCTGCGGCAATGTCATCGTTGCCGCCGGACGTCTGGTAAAGGAGAAGGGTTTCGATGTCGCGATCCGCGCGCTGGCGCGCATGCAGGACCGCACGGCGCGTCTTGTGTTTCTCGGCGACGGTCCGCAGCTCGAAAGCCTGACTCTTCTCGCCGCGAGCCTTGGTGTCGCGGAGCGCGTCGAATTCGCGGGCTATGTGCGCGATATATCGCCTTGGCTGGCCAAGGCGCGGCTTCTTCTCATGTCTTCGTACTACGAGGGTTTCGGCGCCGTGCTCGTCGAAGCTCTTGCGACGGGACGCCCGGTGGTCAGCACGGATTGCACCCCTGCAATCAACGACCTCCTCATCGGACTGCCGGGCTGTCACGTCTCTCCTATCGGCGATCACGTTTCGATGTCGGGCGCGCTTGATCTCGCGCTGGCACAGCCGGCGCCCGATCCTCGTGTTCTCGCGGACGCGGTGGAAGCGTATCGGATCGGCCCGATCGCGGACGCGCACCTTGATATGTTCGATCGCGTCCACCGTGCCCGTCACGCCGATACGGCGCTACCGGAACGCTTTGCGGAAAACGTGGCGTACGTCTAGCGCCAGCGACGCCGGCGAGATGTGGAAGCGCTTGGTGTCGATCAGCGTCAATGCGCCGGCGCTCGCAACCGTATGAAACCCGGCGGCGCCGGGCGCCGTCAGGACCTTGCCCGGGACAGCTTCAAAATCCGTTGCCGTTAGCCGCGTGACCGTCAGCGGCCGAATGGCGCCGCCGTATGTGACGCGGCAATCTTGCATGGGTATCACGAGCGCGCCGTCGATCACGACCGGCGTCCCACCGGGTCTGCTGCTTGAGGGGTCGCGCCGCACTGGGTTGTTCGGATGCGGTGTCCAAGGACCCTCAAGGCGCGGCGCGAAAGCGACATGTAGCGCGCTCACCTTGGCTTCGCGTGTCGTCGCCGGTGTGTAGAACATCCACCACATGCCGTTGTGGAATACGGGCGTCGCGTCGATCGGGGCTTCGTCGAGCGTGATGCGGCGCACCAACTCCCAGCGGTGGGGAAACTCCGCCGCGCGGTATAACGACGCACAGCCCGAGCGGAACCCCTCGGGCATCATGTAGGTTTCGCCGTCCGTCTCCACGATGAACGGATAGGACAGGTGCCAGGGTTCGCGCAGGACCTCGCGCCGTTCGACCAGCCGCAGCGAGGCGTCGAAGATCAGCACTTCTATGACGCCATGGCGGTCGCGGTAGTCATAGGCTTCAGCGAACACGTACAGCTTTTCATTGCGCCAGACGCCGAAAGGATCGGCAAGGAACGTGAGCGGCGGCATATCGCACAGCCAGGTCACGTCATATCCGCTAAGCCCGCTGCGGAGAATCTCCGCGGCCGGCGCGCGCACCGCGCCGATGCGCCAGATGTCTTTTTTGAGTGGCATTAGGCGAACGTGAAGAGTTCGTAGCGATGCGGGTAGCGCTGCGCCGCGCCCCGCGGCGGAAATTCGATGTCCTCGGGAACCGCGCCGACCGACGTATGCACAAGATGCGGCCGCATGATCGCGATCTCCGCCCCGTCAGTGAGGCCCGGGTTCCAGCCGACGAACAGAAGGCCGCCGGGTGCGACGACATTTTTCATGGCTTTCACCGCCAACAGGGCTTCGGGCGCATTGTTGAGGCCCCATCCGAGGACTCCGTTGAAGATGATGACATCGAAGCGTTGGCCCCCTGCGAGGGCTTCGATATCGCACACGTTGCCGATCAGGTGTCCGTCCGGCGCGCCGTACGCGGCCGCGGCCGCATCCATATCGATGCTCCACGCCGCGATGCCTTCCGTCTTGCAACGCTCGTAAGCCGGCCGGTTGTACGAACGCGTGCCCACGAACAGCATGCGTTGCCGGCCGGCTTTCGCCAGGGCCGGGATGGCCACCGTCTCCAGGAAAATGCGCGACGGCAGACGCCGGATTCGCCGGTCCTTGGAGGCGCGGATAAAGGCTTTGAGCGATGCGAGAGGCATTGTCCCCAACAATACAACCAATGCGGCAACCTTACCGCAGCTGTCGCGTTACTATTTTGACTCGCAACTTTCTACTTTACTACCCTAAGGTATATTTATTATGAATATAGAAATTATAGGTTGATATCATGTCTGTCGGCGCACCGTTGCAGCAAGACACCGACTTCTCAAAGACCGTTTTTCTTGTGGTCGACGATAAGCCGTTTTACCGCGACATGGCGCAGACCGCGGTCATGCGTGGGAAGGCCAAGAACGTCAAACACGCCGCCAGCGTCGAAACCGCCCTTCAACTTCTCCACCGCCTTGGCCAGGCCATCGATTGCGTCATCGTCGAATGGGACATGGCGCCGGAAGGCGGGCTCGAACTCCTGCGCAAGATCCGCACCAAGTCGCTACCGAAGACACCGCCGCGCACGCCGGTGATCATCCTGACCGGCAAACCTGATGCCGCCGCCGTGATGGCGGCGAAGAAGCTCGATGTGAACGGCTTCGCGGTTGCGCCGCTCTCGATTGAAAAGCTCGTCAAGACCATCGATGCGGCCATTCACCGTGCATGGACACTGCAGGATCCTGCGGTTTATGCAGCCGTGCCCGGTGTCACGCCGCCGGCCATGGCTCCCGAGAAGCCCAAAGGCATCGGGGGGCCGGCGCGCGTTATCCGTCCGGGCGAATTGATCGGTGAGACGATAGCCGCGCAGCCGCGCGCCTCGCACAGTGGCCTCGCGCGTGCAAACGCCGTGAGATACTTCCGCGACGCCGAACTCAAGAACGTGCGTGCGTGCCAGATTCAGGACGTGCGGCCGGGCGCGATCCTCGCGCGCGATCTGCTCGACAAATCGGGTCAGCTTCTTCTCAAGAGTGGGACGGAACTCAAGCCTCAGCTGCTCTCGCGCTTAAGCAACGCCGCGGGCGGGCAAGAGGTGTGGGTCGGTGAGTGGCAGAAGCCGCCGCAATAAAGGGCTATTCGTGATCGCCGCGATGATGATCGCCACCGCGTCCACCGCCGCGGCCTCCACGGCCGCCGCGTAAATTGAACGTCACCGGAATGATGAGATCCACCGGGTCCCCCGTGACGGCCGGCGGTGGCAACGGCAGCGGTTGTGCGCGCTGAATGACGGCGACGGCCTCGGTGTTGAGCTGGGGGAAATCCGACGCGTCCTGAACCACCGCGGAAATCACCTGGCCGGCGCGGCTCATGGCGACGCGCACGTACACGACGCCCTCTTCTTTGCGCGCACGCGCCTGCGCGGGATACATGAGCTGACGCAACAGGTGACGCTGGAGCGCGCGTTGGAAATCGGTGATTTGGCGCATGCGCTCGCCGTCATCAACGCGCGGCGGTGGCGGCGGTGTCGGCGTGTCGGAGACGACGGCCGTCAACGTGGTCTTGGGCGGTTCCGGTGGAGTGATGGTGACGACCGGCATCTGCATCGTCAGGACCGGCGCGGCGATCATTTTCGGCGGCGGCGGCGGCGGCGGCTCTTCGACCACCGGCGTCTCTTCCAGGACGTTGACGATCGTGAGGTTCTCAAGTTGCGGCGCGAGCTCATGCATCGTGCCGTAGGTGATCCCGGCGATGAAAAGCGCCTGAATGGCAAGTGCGGCCATGCCGCCGAGCGCGCGCTGGCCGTGCGGCAGCGGGTCGGACCGCGCCGACCGCGCGAAATCCTTCAGTAACAGCGGCTGCGTGGCGATGCCGGTGGAAGCAAGCGGCGTGTCCAGACGCTGGCGGGCAGTGAGGCTGTTCATCGCAGGGAAAAACGAAACCGTGTGAATTAACGGACAATAAATCGCAAACGCGAATCATTAGTAATGCAATTGAGAATCACTGTCACGTAGGTTATTTATAAGAACGGCGCGTGTGTTGGAAAAATAAGTCAATAAAATCAATTATTTGATTGCTTTTCGTTACGCGTGCGATTGCAATTTTCCCCTTGCGGGCACACAAAATCGCAATTAATAGTCACTCGCATCAATACTGATACGCATTATCATTTACTTGTTCCGAGGGGATTATTTCTTATGGCGTCGAGAATAATGTCGGCCGCGACGGCGATCGCCACGCGCCGCGATCACACCAGCCGCAGCGCACTTTATGCGCTTCTAAGCACCACCGCCGTCGGCGCTTGCTTCCTGAGCACGCCGGCGTTTGCGCAAAGCTCCCAACCCCTCGCCGTTCCGGCCATCGGTGTCGAGGAAGACGCGCCGCAAGAATACAAAGTCGACGCGCCTGAATCGCCGAAGTATGTCGCGCCGCTGCTCGATACGCCGCAGACCATCACGGTGATCCCGCAGGCGGTCATCAAGGATCAAAATCTTCTCAGCCTGCGCGATGTATTGTCCACCGTTCCCGGAATTACCTTCGGCGCCGGGGAAGGCGGCGGTGGCTACGGCGATAGCGTGAACCTGCGCGGCTACACCGCGACCAACGACATTACGGTCGACGGCGTGCGCGATACCGGCCAGTACAGCCGCTCTGACGTCTTTAACCTCGAACAGGTTGAAGTCGTGAGCGGCGCCAATTCGGTCTATTCGGGATCGGGCGGCGTCGGCGGCAGCATCAACCTGGTGACCAAAGTGCCGCGCGCCGGAACCTTCACGGACGTTTCCGCCGGTGTCGGCACCGCCAACTATTTCCGCGGCACGGTGGATTCAAACCAGCAAATCTCGGACACGATCGCGATCCGCATCAACGCCATGGGCCACAAGAACGATGTGCCGGGCCGCGACGTGGAAGATTATAAGCGCTGGGGCATCGCGCCATCGGTCGCTTTCGGCCTGGGAACGCCGACCCGCTTTACCCTCAGTTATTTGCATCAGATCGATAACAACATCCCGCAATACGGCATCCCGTACTTTGTGAATGCCTATAGCAATGGATTGTTGCCGGGGGTCGATACATCGAATTACTACGGCTACAGCAACGTCGATACGCAGGAGATCGACCTCGACGTCGCCACGGCCATCGTCGAGCACGATTTCTCCGACACCTTCCATGTGCGCAATCTGACGCGCTGGCAGGAGGTCACGCAACTCTCCATCGCCAATCAGCCGCAAGGGACGTGGTGTCTCGCCAATGGAACGAACGTCGCGACGGGCGCCGCCTGTACGCCGGCAGGCTTCCTCCTTCTGACGCGCGGCGGCACGACCCGCAATGGCCGCAACCAGATGCTCTATAACCAGACCGACTTCTCGATGCAGTTCTCGACGGGCGGCATCAGTCATTCGTTGGTCGTCGGCGCGTCGGTCTCCACCGAAGACTATGCGCTCGCCAACGGCAATTCGCTGCGTACACCGACGGGCGGCACGGTGACCTTACCGCCGATGAGCATCACCAATCCGGATCACGTCTACACCGGGCCGGTGAACTTCATCCAATCGGGATCCACGGACGCCTCGCTCAACAACCAAGCGGTCTACGCCTTCGACGCGATCAAGTTCTCCGAGCAACTGGAATTCAACGGCGGCGTGCGCCTCGAGCATAACGAAGGCACAAACACACTGGGTACGTTCAGCACGGCGGGTGTGTTCACGTCGCAGGGCCCGGTCCTGAAGAACAGCGACGATTTGTTCTCCTACCGCGCCGGCCTCGTCTACAAGCCGGTCCCGGAGGCGAGCATCTATATCGCGTACGGCAACTCCAAGACCCCGTCGAAGACTTCGGTCAGCGGCGCTTGTACGGCGGCAAACTGCTTCGTCGAGCCTGAAACCGCCAAGAGCTATGAAATCGGCGCCAAGTGGAACTTGTTCGAAGATCAGCTCTCCCTGACGGCGTCGGCCTTCCGTAACGCGCGCACGAACTTCCGCGTGACCTCGGCGGACACGACGATCCCCGAACAGCAGGTGGACGGTAGCGCACGCGTCAACGGCGTCGCCCTCGGCGCGGCGGGCACGATCACGCCGGAATGGCTCGTCTTCGCCAACTATACCTACCTCGACACCAAGGTGATCCGTAGCATCCCGCTGATCGATATTTCGCGCGGCATCGTCGATCCGCAGGCCGGTAATCCAATGGTGCAGACGCCGAAGCATGCGATGAGCCTCTGGACCACCTATCAGCTCCCGTACAATGTTCAGATTGGGTACGGCTTCACGCAGCAGAGCAAGATTTACGTCACCAGCGCCGCTCCGCTTGTCACCGCGCCGGGCTATTGGACCCATCGCGCGATGATCAGCTATGCGCCGACGGAAAATCTCAGCGTGCAGCTTAACGCGACCAATCTGTTCAACAAACTTTACCTGACGCGTGTGCGTTTCAATGCGACCAGCCCCTGGACCGTGCCCGGCGACAAACGCCAAGTCACGCTCTCGGCGAACTACAGCTTCTAAGGAGATCTGACGGAACTTCGGGCCGCGCTCCACAACCGCCACCGCGGCCTTAGAACGGCGGAGCCTCTCGTTTTGCCTCCCTTTACGAGGGCTCCGCCGTTCATTCTTTCTTCCGGCGGTGCGAATTTGAACGGGGCATGTCCTGCGTGGAGGCGGGCCGTGCTTCTTGGCGTAAACGGACTTTTATGGCGGTGGCACAGTCATGACTGAAATTACATCGGGAACGCAGACGCGTTCTCCAGCTTCGAGTTTCTCGGTGAAGAAGCTCCTCGCGACCATTCACCTGTGGATGGGCATCATTTTCTCGATCCCATTCGTGCTGCTCGGAATTTCCGGCAGCGTGCAGATGATCCATCACACACCGGAGCGCTTCGACGCGGCCTCGGCCCCGCAGCGCCCCATCGCGGAGATCATCCAGGCCGCCCAGGCGGTCGCGCCGGAAGGCGTGCGCCTCGCCGGCTACGACGCGCCGGGCAAACCGGGCGCATCGGCGACCGTCCGCTTCACCGCGCCCCGCCGCGAAGGCGAGGAGCAACGCCAGGGTCCGCCGGGCGCCGGCCAGATCCGCGTGACCGTTGACCCGGACTCGCTCACGGCCGAGCCGGCCCAGGCGCCGGGCCGCCCGCAAGGCATGTCATTCGACCGCTTGATGCACGACCTCCACGGCCGCCTCCTCCTGCCGGGCAACCTTTACGGCCGTCAGGTCGTCGGCTGGCTCGGTGTATTCATGACCTTCCTTGGGATTTCCGGGATGGTGATGTGGTGGCCGCGCAAGAGCCAGATCAAGCAGGCGTTCACCTTCAAATTCGGCAAGAGCGCCATCAAGACCAACCGCGACATGCACGGCGCGGTCGGGATCTGGGGCTGGGTCGTGTTCGTTCTGGTCAGTATCTCGGGCGTGTACATCTGCTTCCCGACGACCATCAACTCCATGGTCGACGCCGGTCAGGTGGTGCGCGAGGCCCGCAACCCGCGCCCGATCGACGTGACGCCGGTGGAGGGCCAGGAGGCCATGGCGGTCGATGAAGCCGTTTCGCTCGCCCTTGATGCGGTCCCCGGCGGTGTTGTGCGCAGCGTCAATTTCCCGCCGCGTCCCGATCAGCCGTATCGGATCCAATTCTCGCGCGCGGGCGACTACAATGGCGTCCCCCAAGCCACGGTCATCCTCGACCAATGGAAGCAAAGCGTGATCGAGCTGCGCGATCCGCAGACCAACTATTCGACCAAGGACAAGTGGCTGGTGTGGCAGCGCCAGTTCCACGCGGGCAACGGTTTGGGCTGGATCTGGTGGACGCTGGTGTTCCTGTCGGGCTTCCTGCCGCTGCTGTTCGTCATCACGGGGATCTCCATGTGGTGGCTGAAACGGCGCAACCGCCTGCGGGTGCAAGCCCAATAGCGGCGAGTCGAGCGGTCTGCTAATTTCGCGGCAATGGATATTGCCACGATCCTCGACGAAGCCATCGATCTCGAAGAACAGGGGCGCCTCAAGGAGGCGCTCCTGCGCTTTGAGCAGGTGATTGCGAAAGAACCCCGGAACACGATCGCGCGGGCAGGGGCGCTCGGCGCTCGTGCGGCGCTGGCGTGCGACGCGGGCCGGCCCACCGAGGCCATCGCCCTGGCCAACGCGGCGCTGGCCGCAAGCAATTTCGACCTTCGGGCCCAGACCGTGCGTGCCCGAGCGTACGGCGATCTCGGCCGGCATCACGAGGCGCTCGCGGATGTCCTGAAGGTCCTGGCGTTCGCGCCTGAGTTTCCCGAGGCCCTGGCCACGCGTGGGACGGCGTTCATCGCGCTCGGCGAGACGGAGACGGGCGTCAGCGATCTCGAAGCCGCAGCGCGCCTCAAGCCCGACATCAAATTCATCCTTGGCCAGGCGCTGCATTACGCGGCGCATATCTGCCGGTGGGACGGCTTTTCCGACCGGCTGAAGGCGCTGCTTGCCGCCGTCGACGCGGGCGAGCCGGCCACGCGCCCGTTCTGGCTGCTCGCGTTGCCCGCGACAGCGCAACACCAACGCAAAGCCGCCGCGACTTATTTCCAGGACGTCGCTCGATCCCCCGCCGCGCCGGTCGCGGCGTCCTCGGGCAAAATCCGCATCGGCTATTTCTCGGCCGATTTCTGCGCCCATGCCACGTCGCACCTCATGGCCGGTATGCTGGAGGCCCACGACCGCGCGCGCTTCGAGATCGTCGGCTTCGCGGTGGGCGGCAAGCGCGATTTCCTACGCGCGCAAATCGCCAAGTCCATGGACCGCATGATCGAATGCGAAGACCGCTCCGAGGCCGAGATCGCGGATCTCGCGCGTGCCGAAGGTCTGCATATCGCGGTCGATCTCAACGTCTATACCAGCCGCCAGCCGGCGGTCTTCGCGCGGCGCGTCGCCCCCCTCCAGGTGAATTACCTGGGCTATCCCGGCACCGCCGCCGCGGCCTGTTATGACTATGTGATCGGCGACCCGGTGCTCACGCCGTTTGAACACCGTGCGCATTTCAGCGAACAGATCGTGCAGTTGCCGCACTGCTATCAGCCTAACGCCCTGCCGCGTTACGGCGCGTTGCATGCGCCGTCGCGCAAAGAGCTGGGATTGCCCGAACCCGGCTTCGTGTTCTGTTGCTTCAACGACGGCTTCAAGATTCAGCCCGACGTGTTCGACGTGTGGATGCGTCTGCTCCGAGCCGTCGACGGCAGCGTGCTTTGGCTTCTGGAGAACAACGCGGTTGCGGCGCGGAACCTCAGGGCCGAGGCCGTTAAACGTAACGTCGCGCCGGAGCGCCTTGTCTTTGCGCCGCGTGCCCCGATTGGCGCGCATCTCGCCCGCCACGGCGCGGCCGACCTGTTCCTCGATACCTTCCCCTATAACGCGCACACGACCGCCAGCGACGCCCTATGGGGCGGCCTTCCGATCCTTACGTGTGCGGGCGAGACTTTTGCGAGCCGGGTTGCGGCCAGCGCTCTGACGGCGGCGGGGTTGCCTGAACTCATCACCGGCTCGCTTGCCGACTATGAGGCCCGGGCCCTCCAGCTCGCGCGCGATCCCGCGGGGCTTGCCGCCCTTAAGGAACGGCTTTGGAAGGGCCGTGTCACCGCGCCGTTGTTTGACACACTGCGTTATACGCGAAACATCGAGCGCGCTTTCGAGACGATGTGGGCGCGCCATGCGTCCGGCGTGGCGCCGCAGGAATTCGCCGTCATCGAAACACCATGAGCGCGGATGCCTGCTACGTCTATGTGATCGGAAGCCGGGGGAAGGGCGGTCACCGCACCTATGTCGGTTGGACCACCGACCTCGACCAACGCATCGCCAGGCATAATGACGGTACCGGCGCGCGCTCGACACGGGGGCGTGTGTGGTTCCTGCTTTATGCGGAGCGGCACAGTGATCGCCGCACGGCGATGAGCCGCGAATGGCATCTCAAACGCGACCGTACCTTGCGGAAAATGATCGCGAGCGCGCTGACTTAGCGCCGCGGCCGGTCTTGGAAGTCCTCATAGGCTTGCTCCAAGGGTTCCAGACCCTTGGTCACCATGGCTTGCACGAGGTTGTCCCCCAGTCCCGCGGCGCTCACAAGCGCCTCGGGTTGCGCCGCAAGTACGCGCGCGACGAGGGCGGCGCGTACTTGCAGCGGCGCACCGTCGAAGATCTGCCGGCACTTGACGATTGAAAGATGTTCGATCAAGTCGTCGTCGTGCGTCTCGGTTAGGATATCCGAAGCAATGGCGAACGCCACGAAGTCGAGCAGGCTCGGCATCAACCGGCCGACGCGGCTCAGCAGTTGCTCGGACGCGGCGGCCGTGACTTTCGCGGCCGTGCTCGCATAGTGACGGGACTGTTTCAGGCGCGGGTAGGGAACCTCGCGCTTGCCATGCTTCGATTGCGCGGCGCGCTCGGCCCATTCGGCTTCGGTGAACAGGGTCGCTTCGGGGAATTCTGTTTCAGCACCGTTCGAGGCGGTGCAGTAAACGGTCCCGCCGTCCACGGCCTCGACGGTGTAAGAGCGCCCGTCCTTCCCGTAGACCGTGGCCCCGGGCGAGAAACGTGAAACCATGACGCTCCTTTGACACTACCAGGTCGCGGGCAAGACGTTCATGCCGCGAATGACGAACATCATACGCCAGTCCGGGGCGTCGGTGTTTTGAATTTTCAGGTTCGGCAGGCGGCGCAGGAGTGTTTCGAACGCAACTTGCGCCTCGATGCGCGCAAGCTGAGCGCCGATGCAGAAATGACTGCCCCCGCCAAAAGACACATGTTTGGTATTGGCGCGCGTGATGTCGAGTTTATGGGGGTTCGGAAACACCGCCGGATCGCGATTGGCCGCACCCAGAAGGCATACGATCGCTTCCCCCTTGGCGAGTTTCACACCGCCAACCTCCACGTCTTCCATGGCGTCGCGGCCTGCGGCCTGCACGGGGGAATCGTAACGCAGCATTTCCTCCACCGCGTTGTCGGTCAGGGACGGGTTCTTACGCAGCAGCTCCAATTGATCCGGATGCTGGGCGAGGGCCAGGAGGCCATTGCCGATCAGGTTGATGCTCGTCTCATGCCCGGCACTGAAAAGCTGGATCATGTTGGCGGTCAATTCTTCCATCGACAGCTTGTCGCCGGCTTCCTCGGCGGCCAGCAGATGCGAGGTCAGATCGCTACCCGGCGCGCGGCGGCGCTGCTCGAACAGGCGTGCGAAATAGTCCGCCATGTTCTGGAAATGACCATTGGCTTCGTCGATCTCGGCGCGGCTCAGCATCACCGGGTCCAGCAGCTTGGCGGCATTGGCGACCGCGCCGATGAACATCGGGACATCATCCTGAGGAATGCCCAGCATGTCGCAGATCACGCCCACGGGCAGCGCGAAGGCGAAGTCGGCGATCAGATCGCCGCCGTCTTTCTTTTCCATTTTGTCGATGATCGCGTCCACCAAGGCCTGAATGCGCGGGCGCATGTCCTCCATGCGCCGCGCGACGAAAGCCTTGGTGACAAGACCGCGCAAGCGCGTGTGATCGGGTGGATTCACCCACATCATCCACTTGCTCATGCTGCGGAACACCGGCTCGTCCATGATCGCCGGGCCATTCCGCAAGGTCATGCGTTCGGCGAAGGTCTTCCCGAAGCGCTTGTCTTTGAGGACGAGGCTCACGTCGTCGTAGCGGCTCAGCACGACGAAACCGAGCGGCAGCCGGTGAACCGGTTCGGTTGTGCGCAAACGATCGAACGACGGATAGGGATTCCGGAGCACGTCCGGCGACATTAGATTGAGAAGCGGTTCACCTTGCCCGGCGCTCATGATTTCCCCCTCGCGGTCAGGGGAAAGACGTTACGACAGGGTTCGAGTCGAATGCGAGGAGATTCAGGGCGGGGTGCAGGCGTCCACCCACCGCGCGCCGACCAATTCCGCGAGCCGCAGCGGCGCGATGCGCACGGAGCTGTTGACGGAGCCAGCCGCCGGCCAGACCTCGTCGAAGGTCTTCAAGGAAATGTCGCAATACACCGGCAGAGGCTGCGCGAGGCCGAAGGGGCAGACGCCGCCCACCGGATGGCCGGTGATCGCCACGACTTCGTCATGCGACAGCATGCTCGGCTTTGCGCCGAACGCCGCTTTTGCTTTCTTGTTGTCGAGGCGGTAATCGCCGCGCGCCACCAGCAGAAACCGCTTGTCGCCGATTTTCAGCGATAGGGTCTTTGCGATCTGTCCCGGCTCCACGCCATGAGCCGCGGCGGCGAGCACGACGGTCGCGGTGCTGAGGTGGGACTCGATGATCTCGAGATCGGGGGCGCGGTGCGCGAGGTCGGCGCGGACGGATTCGATGGTCATGGCGCGAATTTACGCGCGATGGCCCTGACACGAAAGGCCTCGCTGGACGTCCCCCCCATTTCGGCTTTATCTCTAGGCCCATGCATATCGGAATTATCGGCGGCGGATTCAGCGGGTGTCTGCTCGCGGTCCATCTCCTGCGCCGGGCGCCCGCCGGCACGGCCATCACGATCGTTGAGCGCGCGGATGTCATTGGCCGCGGGGCCGCCTACGGCACGGTGAATCCCGAGCACCTGCTGAATGTGCGCGCCGGAAACATGAGTGCATTTCCCGACGATCCGCAGAACTTCCACGCCTGGCTGACCGCGCACGGCGATCCATCGCCGGCCTCCACCTTCATGCCGCGCATGCGCTACGGCGACTATATCGGCCATGTCTTGCGCGCCGCCGTCGCGGAACAAGCGGGAAAAGTGCATGTCTCATTTGTCGGTGGCGTTGCGCAAACGTTGCATGCGGGGACGCCGCCCGCCGTCGTTCTCGAAGACGGACGGCGTCTGGTGTTCGACCGCATCGCGCTCTGCTTTGGCAACCTGCCGCCCGGCGCGCCGCCGGGCGTGACGGAGTCCGCGCGCAATTCCGCCCGCTATCTGCACGATCCATGGAAGGCGCGGGGGCTCGAAGCCATTCCGGCGGACGACGATGTATTGATCATCGGTAGCGGCCTCACCATGGCTGATGTCGTGGAAACCCTGTCCGGTCGTGGTCACCGGGGAAAGATCGCGGTGATGTCGCGCCACGGCTTCATCCCGCATCGTCATGAAACCGCCAGCCCCGTGACGCTGCAAAAGCCCACGGGATCGCTGCTGAACATGTTTCGCGCGGTGCGCGCCGCCGTCAAGGCGGCGCCGGCCAAGGGTCACGATTGGCGCGACGTCATCGACGCGCTGCGGCCCTGGACGATCGAGCTCTGGCGCGGCTTCTCCCTCGCCGACCGCCGCCAATTCCTGCGCCATGTTCGCGCACATTGGGAAGTGCATCGGCATCGTGTCGCGCCAGCCATCGCCGACACGCTTGCGCGCACCCAAGCCAGCGGACAGCTTACGATTTCGGCGGGACGCATCGTCTCCATCGATTGGAAAGACGGCGCATTCGACGTTTCTATTCGCCCGCGCGGCGAAGCGGAGATCTTGCGCGTGTCGCCGTCGTGGATCGTGAACTGTACAGGCCCGCAGGGCGACTACGCCAAGACCTCGAACCCGCTGGTCCGCAACGCGGTCGAAGCGGGCGTCATCCGTCCCGATCCGCAGCAACTAGGTTTGGATGTGACCGACACCTGCATGGTCATCGACGCGCATGGCATGGCCTCGCCGAACATCGCCGCCGTGGGTCCGCCCACGCGCGGCGCGTTCTGGGAAATCACGTCCGTCCCGGATATACGGGGGGCGTGCGCGCAGATGGCCGAGACGTTGCTGAAATCCTAGTAATTGATTTTGTCGGTCTTCAGCGCCGGCGTGTTCTTCGGCAAGCGGATCGCCTTTGTCGCCTGTTCGAAGTCGTAGGCGTAGCCGATCAGCTTGGCTTCGCTGAACGGCATGCCGATGAACGAGATGGTGACGGGCAATCCTTCGCGCGTCATGCCCGCTGGCACCACCATCTCCGGCACCCAAGATTCGTTGGTGAGGTTGCCCGGTGAATCGCCGCGCCCACCGCCGCCGCGGCGCGGCTCTGCGATAAGCTGCGCGGGTGTCGAATTGGTCGGCGCCAGGATCGCGTCGATCTTATAGGATGCGAACACCGCCTCAACACCGGCGCGGATCGCCGGCAAAGTTTGGTTCTTGAGCGCGAGATAGGTCGGTGTATCGATGCCGACCGCATGGGCTTGCGAATATTTCAACCCGAAAGCCTTTTCAGGGCTGCGGTAGTGAGTCGCCGGATCGTTCGCCAGCGCGACGATTTCGTCGAAGCTGCGCGGGAAACCGGGCTTCAGCGTCTGAAGGTAATCGGTGATTTGCGCTTTGAATTCGGTGTTGACGAGCAGCGCGTAGACAGCGGTGCGTTGCTCGAGCAGATAGTTCGGCACCTTGATCGGATCGACGATCTCCGCGCCGAGCGATTTCAAGGTCGCGATCGCGTCCTCGGTGATCTTGTCCACCTGTTCGTCACCGCCCAGGAAGTCGCGGCCGATGCCGATCCGCGCGCCCTTCAGCCCACCCGGCTTCGCGAATTTGGTGTAATCGGCCTCGATCTTCCCCACCGACATTTGTGTTGTGGCGTCATCGGGATCGACGCCGGCCATGACGTTGAGGGCGGCGGCGACGTCATACACACTGCGTGCCATGGGGCCTGCGGTGTCCAGGCTCAAGGACAGAGGCACGATACCGGCGCGGCTCACGAGGCCGTAGCTGGTCTTGAGGCCGACGATACCGTTGACGGATGAGGGGCCGCGCACCGAGCCGCCGGTATCCGTGCCGAGACCGAACTGACCGAAGACGGCGGCGATGGACGCGCCGGTCCCACCGCTGGAGCTCGACGGAACGCGGGCGATATCGTGTGGATTTCGCGTCTGACCGCCTTGGGTGCTGAAGCCGGCTTGCGCGCGGCCCATCGCCGCGATTTTCGGATCTTTCTCGCCGTTGGTCATGCCGCCGCTGCCGGCGAACTCGTTCAGGTTCACCTTAGCGATGATGATCGCGCCCGCGTCGCGCAGTTTTTTCACGACGGTGGCATCTGCCGGCGGAATGGAACCCGCGAGAAGTTGCGAGCCCGCCGTCGTCGGCATGTCATGAGTATTGTAGTTGTCCTTCACAATCACGGGAATTCCATGCAGTGGACCGCGCAATTTGCCGGCGCGCCGTTCACGATCCATCGCGCGGGCGTCCTTGACCGCATTCGGGTTCGCCATGATCACGGCGTTGATCGCCGGGCCTTGCTTATCGTAGGCCTTGATGCGTGCAAGGTACGCCTGCGTCAGTTTCTCGGATGACAGCTTGCGCGTTCCCAGCGCCGCTTGAACCTCGGCGATCGTCGCGCTGGTGAGATCGAGAGTCTCGGCCCGCGCGAGAGGCGCGAACGTCATGACCGTGGCGATGGCGATCGCGGCTGCACCGGCCAATGTGCGGCGCCGCGGCGCGTGATGAGCAAGGGTCGGCATGACGTGATCTCCAATCAGGCGGCGGGTGATGGAATGAGGCCGGCCGCGCAGGGAAGTGCCACGGCCGGCCCAAGACTATCGTTGGGGGAAACCACACGATAGTCGGGAAACTTCCGGGGGCGGGAGTCGGTCATCCTCGTGGATCACGGGGTAAGGGGCGCTTCGCTACCAAGTCAACGAAGACAATTCACCCCGCGCCATTCTGATGATTCCCCAGACAGCCTCCCTATTCGCAAACTCCGTCCGTGATTTCAGGCGATGGAGAACGCCGGTCCCCTGAAAACCAAGAAGGATAAATAGTACTACGTATGTGGCGCGGAATTCCCGACAGGGCCGCAATTGAAATTCACCCAGCCCCTCGTTTTGCGGTGCGGCCGACGTAATGGTTGCACTTGGTTTCGTGTGGATTGCTGTTGAGGGGCCTCACCGATATTTGTGATACTTGCAGCGGCTTAGACGATACGCGTAAGCCCCGCACGAAAGCCGTTGTGTCGATTTTCGCAGGGAGGGTCGACGCCGGATCCGGCAAGCGCCGCTTTCCAGCCCGCTTTCCGGTCTGAGGCGGCGATCGTGTGGACGTCACCACGTCGACACCATCACAAGGGGGAACACACCATGCGCATCAGCACCGCCGGCCCGCAGCGGCCCGACGCGTCTGCGGTTTCATCTCCCGTATAGCTCTGACGTCGCGCGCGGTTCTCACGGGTGCTGAGACACGCGCCGCGAACCTGCCCGCTGTCGTAGCGCGATGCGCCGTTCACTTTCTCGCACTAAGCAGGCCGCCGCGGTCGTTTTTCTGTCGCTGACCGCGCTCGCGGCCGGTCCGGCGGCGGCACAAGCCGCCGAGACGCGTTACGCGGTGAAGATTGGCGCGATGAGCATCGAGGACGGGCTCAAGCGCCTACAGCGTGAAACCGGAATCAATCTGGTGTTCGCGCCGGATCAGGTGAAAGGCCTGCGTACCAAAGGTGTAAATGGGTCCTTCACCGCCGAGGACGCCATCCGGCGCCTGCTCGACGGCAGCGGCCTTCAGATCATCAACAATCAGGGCTCGGTCTTCGTCATCACGGGGCCGGAACCGCCGGTCCCGGCACCCGAGGTCCGCGAAGCGCGCGCCGCGCGGCCGCCGCCCGCGCCGCAGCTCGCGATGTCCGGCGTGATCGAGGAGATCCTCGTCCCCGGCATGCGCATCGCGCGCGGTAACTACGGCGCGCCGACCCCCGTCACGGTGCTTAGCGCCGATCAGATCGCGCGTCAGGCCACCGGCAATCTCGCCGATCTCGTCAATGCGCTGCCCGCCTTCGCGGGGAGCCAGACGCCGAACCAGAATATCCAGACCGCTTCGGGCATAGCCGGCACGAATGGACTGAGTCTGCGCGATCTCGGCATCCAACGCACCTTGGTCCTGCTCGATGGCCAACGTTCGGTCGCGGGCACGATCACCGGTGCGGCCGATGTCAATACGTTCCCGCAGCAACTTGTCTCGCGTGTCGATGTGGTCACGGGCGGCGCGTCGGCGGCGTATGGGTCCGATGCCTTGGCCGGGGTCGTGAACTTCGTGCTCGATAAGACATTTACCGGGGTCAAAGGCGAAGTCTCGGGCGGCATGACGACGTATGGCGACAACGCCGGGTTCAAGATCGCCATGACGGCCGGCCGCACGTTCGCGAACGACCGGTTGCATGCGCTTCTCAGCGGCGAGGCGGAGCACAACGGCGGTGTCGTGCATCCCTCCAACCGGGTATGGAACAGATCGAACATCGGGCTTCTCGCCAATCCTGCCTACACCTCCACGAACGGTGAGCCACAGTTTCTCATCCGGGACCCTGTGAACAATTCACGCGCGGCGCCGGGCGGCCTCATCACCTCCGGACCGCTGAAAGGCACCGCGTTCGGCCCGGGCGGCACGCCGTATCAGTTCGACTACGGCCTCTTGAACGACGGCTCGAACATGTACGGATCGCGCCAGGCCGCTTCCCTCAATGTGCATGCGACGCAAAGCCTGGGTACGCGCTCCTCGCGCCAAAATTTATTTGCGCGGCTCAGCTATGACGTCGCCGACGATGTAAACGTCTTTGTCCAACATGGCTGGGGGCACGCGGATTCCTACTCCATCGCTCTTCTGCCTCTATACTCGGGCAATCTCACCGTCGCGGCGGACAACGCGTTCCTTCCCGCGGCGGTCGCCGCACGCGGGTTGGCGCTGGGTGTGACGTCGTTCAGCTTCGGCACCATCAACGGTGATCTCGAGAACAAGTCCCCGGAAGTCGTCGGCGACCGGCGCACGACCCGCACTGTTCTTGGCGCACACGGCACGCTTGACCTTCTTGAGGCGTCTTGGACTTGGGATGCCTATCTCCAGAAAGGCATCACGCACCACACGTCCGAACTCCAGCGCGTCATTCATACGGCGCGTTTCGCCATGGCCGGCGACGCGGTGCGCGGCCCCAATGGCGCGGTCGTCTGCCGCACCACGTTGACCGATCCGGGCAATGGCTGCGTACCTTATAATTTGTTCGGCCTCGGTGTGAATTCCAAGGCGGCGCTGGACTACATTACCGGTACCGATTGGCGTTCCGAACGTTACGAACAAAACGTGCAGGCGTTCTCGCTGCATGGTGCGCCCGTGCGCAATTGGGCCGGGCCGATCTCCTTTGCCGTGGGCGGCGAACATAGGAGTGAAAAAGTGAATGGCGTCGCCGCGCCGACCGGCTGGTTTCTCGGTAACTACACACCGACCTTCGGCAGCTACACCGTCACCGAAGGCTTCGCAGAAACCGTCGTACCGCTCGCGAAGGACGAGCCCTGGGCTCGAAGCCTCGACGTCAATGGTGCCGTGCGCGCCACATCCTACAGTACCTCGG
Source organism: Pseudomonadota bacterium (assembly GCA_020160875.1). Lineage (GTDB taxonomy): Bacteria > Pseudomonadota > Alphaproteobacteria > Rhodospirillales > Rhodospirillaceae > SHVO01. Next base: position 5,499 of record JAIUPE010000029.1, on the reverse strand, counting down.
GCTATGTCACGACCTGGAAGCTGGGGTTCACCTATGCGCCCGTCGGCGACCTGAAGTTCCGCGCCACGCGTTCGCGCGATATCCGCGCGCCCAATCTGCTCGAGCTGTTCTCGGGCGGCGTCAGCGGCACCAATAATGTGACCAATCTGATCAGCAATGACCCAACGGCGTTCATCCGTATCCTCAGCCGGGGTAATCCCAACCTTACGCCGGAGAAGGCGGATACGACAGGGTTGGGCGTGGTGGTGCAGCCGCTTCTCCTGCCGGGATTCAATGCATCCGTGGATTACTGGCGGCTCAACATCAAAGAATCCATTCAGGTGCTGCAAGGCCAGGACGTCGTCAACTTCTGCTACCGGGGGCATCAGGTCTTCTGCGATGCGATCACGCGCACTTACGGCAACGGCCAGGAGCAGTATTTCATCAACATCACGCCGCTCAACCTCGCGCGGCAGACGGTGGAGGGTTTCGACTTTGAAGCCAGCTATCGGGTCGCGCTTGCGGATTTGTCGGAAGATTGGGCGGGTGCGCTCACCCTGCGCGGGTTGGCGACGCATAACCGCAAGAATATCCTGAACAACAACCTCAACACGCCGGTGAACATGGCCGGTGTGAACGAAGGCAACTCGTCGGATAGCGGCATGCCCAGCTGGCGTTGGATGGCCTCGCTCGCGTACGACACCGACTCCCTTGCGGCGGCGCTGACCGCGCGCGGTGTCAGCGCAGGCGCCCTCAGCAACGCTTTTATTACCTGTGCGTCGGGCTGCCCCGTCTCGACCATTGATCATCCCACCATCGATATGAATCATATCGACGGCGCGGCTTATCTCGATGTGTCGCTGGCGTACAAGTTCAAGGACCGCGCCAGCCTGTTTCTCAATATTCAGAATGTGTCCGACAAGGATCCGGCGGCGGTGCCGCGCATCAACGGCACGCCCTACGGCTACGCACAGACGAACCCGATCCTGTATGACATCCTGGGGCGCATCTTCCGCGCCGGGGTGCGCTTTACGCTGTAACCTTAGCGGCGCGTGCCCTTCGTCTGGTTTCTGACAAGCACCCAGCGTTCGCTCGTCTCCTGGGCCTCGATGCCGTAAAGCTGGCGCAGCGACATCAGCACAGATTCAACGTCTCCCGCGGGAAACTGGCCGGTCAGGATCAGGCGATCGATGTCCTGGGTCTCGGTCACAAGCGGCTTGGATGCGTAGCGGTTCACTTCGGCCAGAACCTGCGACAAATTGGCGCTGTCGAAATAGAGTTTGCGACTGCGCCATGCGGCCACCTGTTGCGGGCTCAGGTTGCGGTTCAGCACGGGCCCCGCAGGCGTGAAAAGGATCACGTCGCCCGCGCGCATTTCCGCGACCGCTTCGCCGGTCGTGGCGTTTGAGGGGTAAGCGACGCGTACGGCGCCTTCCATCACGGCGACTTCCATTTCATTCAACGCCGCGAGGTAATTGACGTTGAAGCTGGTGCCCGTGACGGTGACCTTGTGGCCGCCGGCGGTAATCACGAAGGGGCGGGCGCGATCCGGCGTGACGTCGAAGTATGCTTCGCCGCGTTCCAGCGCGACCGCGCGGTATTCGCCCGAGAATGCAATGGAAACAGACGAAGCCCCCGCCACCGTGATCTGAGAACGGTCGGGAAGCTCATAGTTCGCGATTTGGCCGGCGGCGGTTTGGGCCGATCCGCCGTCCTCGATCCGAGGCAAGGAGGGGCTGTTCCACGGTGCGGCCATCACCATGATGACCGCGGCGACGGCCGTGGCGGCCAGCAAAGGCAGGGCGAAGTTCTGGCGGCGGGCGGGCGACGAACGCCGGTGCATCCATAAATCTTGCGCCAGCAACTGGCGGGCCCGTCCGCTCGCGCCAAGGCCTTGCGCCAACTCGCTGGCCGCCTGTGCGGCCTCCAGGTCCTTCAGATGTTCGGGCGAAGCGGCCAGCCAACGCGTCAGCGCGCGCCGATCACACCAGGAGAGGGGACCAGCCTGCAGCCGGACGACCCATTCGGTCGCTGTCTGAGGGAGGCGGCGGAAAATCATATCAGTCGCTCAAGATATCCTTACAGGTCGGCCCGAGAGCCGCGCGGCAGTGGTCCAGCGCCCGCGCCATTTCCCGTTCCACCGTCCGGGTCGATATCCCCAGACGCTTGGCGATGGCGTCGAACGGCAGAAGTTCCACGTAATGCAGGAGGAAGACCAGGCGTGTCGAGGGGCGTAACGCCTCGAGCTGCGCCTCGATCAGGCGCAGGCCTTCCCGGTGCATGAGCGTGGTTTCCGCCGCTGTATAACGTACGGCGTCCAAATCTTCCGACAGCTGGACATGTTGTTCGCTGCGCCTGGCGCGGCCCTTACGCAAAAAATCACGCACGACATTGCGCGCCGTGATGAACAAGTACCCGCGCGGATCCTCATGAAGGGTCCCGCGGGTCTCCTGCTTCCATAGATTAAGGAACGATTCCTGCGCACAATCGTCCACGTCGCTCTTGTTCCTGAGATATCCGCTCAGGAACCGGCGTAACTCGCGGTCGTATCTGGAAAAAAGAAGCCCAAATCGCGTGACATGGGCCTCATCGCTCGGCATGGACCGTTCCCCCCGGCCGGAATGCACAACGCCCAAGTCTCAGTCACCCGAGGCGGAGGTGTCCAGCAAAGTTTTTGCCGGGGCGTGTCGGAAAAACCACGGCGCCTACGTAGTACGCCCATCTGGGCCGAAACTCTCTGTTCCGGCCGGTGCACCTATTGGGGGAAACAATGAAGACGACAAAACGCCGCGCGCTTGCCACCACCTCGCTTCTGGCTCTGACGGCCGGTGCTTTCATGGCGCAGCCCGCACTGGCGCAGCAGGCGGCTCAGGCGCCGGAGGTTGGCGAGGAAATCGTGGTCACCGGTTCGCGCATCGTGCGCGACGGCTACGAAGCGCCGACGCCGCTTACCGTCGTGGGCGCTGAAGTCCTGGAGGCGGCCGCCCCGCGCGACGTCGCGGACTTCGTGAATACCCTTCCCTCGGTGATGGGCAGCGTCACCCCGCGCAACAGCACCGGCACCATCAGCTCGGGCTCGGGCGGTATCAACGCGCTGAACCTGCGCGGCATCGGTACGGCGCGCACGCTGGTGCTGCTCGACGGCCAGCGCTCGGTTCCCGCCACCCAGCAGAACCAGGTCGACGTCGGCGGTTTCCCGCAAGGTCTTATCTCACGCGTCGACATCGTCACCGGCGGCGCCAGCGCGGCCTACGGGTCCGATGCGCTCTCGGGTGTCGTCAATTTCGTGCTCGATAAGGAATTCGTCGGCGTGAAGGGCGAAGTCTCGGGCGGAATCACCGATCTCGGCGACGGTCAGCATTGGAAAGGCAACACCGCGGCCGGCATGGCCTTCGGCGGCGGGCGCGGCCATGTGCTTTTCTCGGGCGAAGTCAGCAAGAACGTCGGCATCCTGGGCGACATGAGCTCGGAGCCCAATAACCGCGAGTGGATGAACGGCCTGACCGGCGTCCTCACCAACGCTTCTTACAATGCGACGACCAACTCGTCGGTCCCTCAATATATCGTGCGTCCGAACGTGGCCGCCGCCGCGGCCACTTACGGTGGCATCATCACCTCCGGCCCGCTGAAAGGCACGGCGTTCGGTCCCGGCGGTACGCCGTATCAGTTCACCTACGGCCTCGTGGGCGGTGTGTATATGTCCGGCGGCGATTGGCGTGTGTCCGACGTCTCCAAGGCGACCTCGATCGATCCGCGTCACACGCACCAAAATGTGTTCACGCGCGTATCCTACGACGTCACCGACAACGTCAACGTCTATGCCCAGCTGTCATGGGACCGCACCACGCACGAAAGCTATTTCGGCGTCAGCGGCGAGTTGAACACCCTCGTCATGAACGTGGACAACGCCTACCTGCCGGAAAGCGTGCGGCAGCGTGCGCTGGGCTTTGGTCTAACGCAGTTCACCTTCGGCTCGTGGGTCGACGACCTGCATGAGGGCGCCTACACCGAACGTACCGTCAATCGCTATGTCGTTGGCGCGGAAGGCGACTTCGATATCGGCGACAAGACCTGGGACTGGGACTTCTACTACCAGAAGGGCATTACCCGCGCCTCGCAATACTCGCTGGGCAACAAGCTGGTTCCGCTCTACCGCGAAGCCATCGACGCCGTCTTCGATCCGGCCACCGGCCGCGTTGTCTGCCGCGTGAAGCTCTCCAACCCGGCCAGCGCCTGTATTCCGTTCAACGTTTTCGGGGAAGGCGTGGCGACCAAGGCGTCGCAGGACTATCTGTGGGGCTCCTCGTACCGCTACGAACGCTTCAAGCAAGACGTCGCCGCTGCCACGCTGCGCGGCGAGCCGTTCTCCAGCTGGGCCGGTCCGGTCTCGGTTGCCGTCGGCGCCGAATACCGCAAGGAATCGGTTACCGGCATTGCCGACGCCAACGCCCTGGCCGGCAACTGGTACGCGGCGAACTATCGTCCGACCATCGGCGCCTATAACGTGAAGGAAGCTTTCGCGGAAACCGTCGTACCGCTGGCCGCCGACGAGGAATGGGCCAAAGCGCTCGACCTGAACGCCGCGATCCGCGGCACCGACTACTCCACGTCAGGCTATGTGACGACGTGGAAAGCAGGGCTCACCTATACGCCAATCGACGACATCCGCTTCCGCTTTACCCGTTCGCGTGACATCCGCGCCTCGAATCTCGCCGAATTGTTCACCACCGGCATCCGCGGGCTGACTTATGTCAACGACCCGTTCTCCGGAAATCCAAATGCCCAGGCCGAGACGGTCACCACGGGTAACATCGCGCTGACGCCGGAGAAGGCCGACACCACCGGCATCGGTGTCGTGTTGACGCCGACGTTCGTGCCTGGCTTCAGTGCTTCGGTCGACTACTACAACATCAAGATCAAGAACGCGATCGGCACCGTCGGTACCCAGCAGACCATCGACAACTGCTTCGCCGGCAACACCGTGTTCTGCTCGGGCGTCGAGCGCGCGCCGGTCAACGGCGTGCTGACGATCGTGCGCGTATACGCCCAGCCGTTCAACTTCGTCAGCGAAATCGACCGTGGCATCGACTTCGACGTCAGCTACCGGATGCCGCTATCCGACATCGCCGACGACTTCGACGGCAATGTGTCGCTTCGCTTCCTGGCCACACACTACCTGAAAAACCTCGTCTCGAACGGCATCAACGAGCCGATCGACCGCGTCGGTCAGAACACCATCGTCTCCAATGCGGGCCTGCCCAGCTGGCGCTGGACCAGCACCGTGACCTTCGATGTCGATCCGGTGTCCGTGACCCTGATCGGCCGCGGCGTGTCCTCTGGTGTATGGGATAAGGCCTACATCGAATGTACGACGGGCTGCCCGCGTTCGACCGTCACGCATCCGACCATCGACAAAAATCAGGTCAAGGGTGCGTTCTACCTCGACACCAACCTTCAATATAAGCTGGCCTTGGGCGATTCCGAGGCAACCGTGTTTCTGAACGTCGACAACGTGTTCGA
>JAIUPE010000028.1 GCA_020160875.1 Pseudomonadota bacterium | reverse complement strand
AGGAATAGCCGAGGTAGTTGAGCACGGCCGGTTCGCCGGGCTTGATCTCCAGGGCTTTCTTGAAGTCCTTCTCGGCGTTGGCCCAATCCTTGGCGCGTTCGTAGGAGATGCCGCGCGTGTAGTAGATCGCCCAGTTTTCTTCGGCGTTGGCGGGGCGCAGTTTCAGCGCGGCGGAATATTCCGCCACCGCATCGCCAAAGCGTTCCTGGCGGCGGAACAGGTCGCCGATGGCGATATGCGCGTCCGCCCATGTCGGACGGTCCTTCAGGATTTCGCGCAGGTAATTGAGCGATTCATCGGCACGGTTCATCTGCGCGAGATTGCTCGCGACCTGCATACGTGCTTCCAGGGCGCCCGGCTCATCCTTGGGGATCGCCGACAGCACGGCGTTGGCTTCCTCGAGGCGCCCGCGCGCGGTGAAGGCGCTGCCGACGAAAGCGCGCGCGACCGTGAGCTGCGGGTTCACATGGATCGCGGTCTGGGCGTAAGCGGTGGCGATCTGCATACGCGCCGGGTTCGGTTCGCTTTGCAAGAGAAGCTCGGCGGCGGCGAACAGCGCTTCGGCCATGCCTTCCTGCGGCGTGATCTTGGCGGCGGGTTGATTGAGCGCGGCCGTCATCGCGTCGAGCATGGGCGAAGGGCCGTGCGCCTTCTCGAAGCGTTGGAGTACGGACTTGGCCTGCGCCGTCTTTCCGAGACGGTGATAGCCCTTCACGACAATGCGCAACACCGGCGTGCGCTCGGTTTCGATGTTCGCCGCCAGTGTGTCGTAGTTCGCGCTTGCGGCGTCCTTCAGGCCATAGTGCTCGTTGAGCATGCCGCCCATGAGATCGACGAGCTTCGCGGTATCTTGAAAATTCTTGAGAAGCGAAAGTTCGGCGAGCGCGGTTTCGGCCGGCTTCAGGGGCGCCTGACCCCAGGCGCGCAACACGGGCAGCGCGAAGCTATTCACGCTCTGGGCGGGGATTTTCTCGATGTAACCCCAGGCCGCTTGATAGTCCTTTTTCTTGTAGGCGTCGGCGGCGAGGATCACCGGAGCGATCCCCCGACGCGGATTGGCGTCAAAGGCGCGCTTGGCGGCCGGGACGGCCTGGGCGAAATCGCCCATTTGGGCGGAGAGGAAATAGGAGTCCTCGATCAGCCGGCTGTTGTTGGGATCGAGATCGCGCGCCGCGTTGAGGAAGTTCACCGCCAGCGCGGTGTCGCCGGCCGCTTCGGCATGACGGCCCGCGAGATAGGCCGCGGCAAGGCCCGCCTTGGACGGGGCCGCGGACGCAGCCGAGGGCAGGGCGTTCGGACCGGCGGGCGGTGTCGGGGCCTTGGCGGCGGGGGGCGGTGAAGGATCGGCTGCCAAGGCGCCTTGGCGCGTAACCGAACTCACGCTCATAAGAAGGGCAAACGTCAAAACAGCTGAGAAACGAAACGTCATGGTGATCTTTCGGGCACGAAAACCGGGCTCAGGCCTGTTCCGGAAAAGTGCGCGCGGTTTTCCGATGGAACAGGCCCAAAACTCAAAGAACGGCCATGATAGACCCAAGGGACCGATGCAGGCGATGTCTTAAAGCAACTGTAATCGTTACATATTTGGATAATTCGGACCGCCGCCGCCCTGCGGTACCGTCCAGACGATGTTCTGGGACGGATCCTTGATGTCGCAGGTCTTACAGTGCACGCAGTTCTGGGCGTTGATCTGGAACCGTTTTCCGCCCCCATCCGCGTCCACGACCTCGTACACACCCGCCGGACAGTAACGCTGCGCCGGCTCGGCATAGAGCGGCAGGTTCACCGCGATCGGAATGCTCGGATCCTTCAGCTTGAGATGGCTCGGCTGGTTCTCCTCGTGATTGGTGTTCGAGATGAACACCGAGGAGAGCTTGTCGAAGGAGAGTTTGCCGTCGGGCTTCGGATAGGCGATGGGCTTGTACTTCGCCGCCGGTTGCGTCGACGCCGCGTCGGTCTTGCCGTGGCTGAGGGTGAACGGCAGGCCGATGCCCAGCTGATTCATCCACATATCGAGGCCGCCGAGCATCATGCCGATGGTATTGCCGAACTTGGACAGGAACGGCTTCACGTTCCGCACGCGCTTCAGGTCCTTGTAGATCGAGCTTTGCCGGTACGCGGCCTGGTACTTCGGGAATTCGTCGTGCGCGCGGCCCGCCTTCAAGGCCTCGAACGCACACTCGGCGGCGAGCATGCCGCTCTTCATGGCGTTGTGGCTGCCCTTGATGCGCGGCACGTTGACGAAGCCGGCCGAGCAGCCGATCAGCGCGCCGCCCGGGAAGGTCAGCTTCGGCACCGACTGGACGCCGCCCTCGTTGATGGCGCGCGCGCCGTAGGTCAGGCGCTTGCCGCCCTCGAGGTACCTGGCGACCTCCGGGTGGGTCTTGAAGCGCTGGAACTCGTCGAACGGCGAGACGTAGGGATTCTCGTACGACAGGTGAACGACCAGGCCGATCGCCACGAGGTTGTCGCCGAAGTGGTACATGAAGGTGCCACCCGAGCTGCCCGACTCCGAGAGCGGCCAGCCTTGGGTGTGGACCACCAGGCCCTTCTTGAACCGCGACGGCTCGACCTGCCACAGCTCCTTGAGGCCGATGCCGAACTTCTGCGGGTCGACGCCGTCACGCAGGTCGAACTTGGCCATCAGCTGCTTGGCCAGCGAGCCGCGCACGCCCTCGCCGATCAGCGTGTACTTCGCCAGCAGGTCCATGCCCGGCGTGTAGCTGTCCTTGGGCTTGCCATCCTTGCCGACGCCCATGTCGCCGGTCGCGACGCCCTTCACCGACCCGTCGTCGTTGTACAGCACCTCGGCGCCGGCGAAGCCCGGGTAGATCTCGACCCCCAGCGCCTCGGCCTGCTGGCCGAGCCAGCGCACGACCTCGCCCAGGGAGACGATGTAGTTGCCGTGGTTGTTCATCAGCCGCGGCATCAGGAAGTTGGGAAAGCGGTACGAGCCGGTCTTGGTCAGGAACACGAACTGGTCGTCGGTGACCTCGGTCTCGACCGGCGCGCCCTGCTCCTTCCAGTCGGGGATCAGCTCGTTCAGGCCGATCGGGTCGATCACCGCGCCGGACAGGATGTGGGCGCCCAGTTCCGACCCCTTCTCGATCACGCAGACCGAGACTTCCTGGTTCCGCTCGGCCGCCAGCTGCTTGAGACGGATGGCGGCCGACAGCCCGGCCGGGCCACCGCCCACGATCAGCACGTCATATTCCATCGACTCGCGCGCCATTACCGTCTCGCTCTGCAATGTCTTTTCAACATGGACGCGCCGCCGCCCGGCGACGATCCTTGCCGTTTAGATAGCCTGTCGGGGGCACTCTCGCCACCCGCGGAAAGGGGAATTCCCGTGGCAGAACTGGCCGGTATCGAGAGCAGGATCTTCACGGCGCGGGATTTCCGGCTCGAGAGCGGACAATCCCTGCCGATCCTCGAATTGGCCTACGAGACCTACGGCACCCTGTCGCCGGCCGCGGACAACGCGGTCCTGGTGGTCCACGGCTACACCTCCAGCCACCATGCGGCCGGCCGCAATGCACCGGGCAAGCAGGGGCGCGGCGTGCCCGACGGGGCCGTCGGCTGGTTCGACGGCCTGATCGGGCCGGGCAAGGCGGTCGATACCGCGCGCTACTTCGTGATCTCGGTCAACGCGCTGGGTTCGGCGCACGGCAGCACCGGCCCCAACAGCATCGATCCGCGCACCGGCAAGCCCTACGGCCCGACCTTTCCCGACATCACCATGCGCGACATCGTGACCGCCCAGAAGCTGCTGGTGGATTCGCTGGGACTGAAGAGCCTGGTCGCGGTGATGGGCCCCTCGATGGGCGGCTTCCAGTCGTTCCAGTGGGCGGCCTCCTATCCCGGCTTCATGAAGGCGATCGTCGCCTCGGTCAGCGCGCCGCGCTCGCCCGGCGGGCTCGACCGGCTCGACGCGCTGCAGCAGCGGCTGGCCAGCGATCCCAACTGGAACGGCGGCTGGTACTACGACAATGGCGGCATCGCGCGCACGCTCGAGGAGCTGCGCTTCGAGACCCTGATGAACTACGGCCAGAACGAGATCCTGGCCGAGACCATGCCCGATCCCAAGGCGCGCGAGGCGACGATCCGGGCCAATGCCCAGGCGTGGTCCAAGCTGTACGACGGGCATTCCATGGTCGTGCTGCGCAAGGCGATCGGCACCTTCGACATCACCGGCCAGTACGACCGGCTGAAGGGCACGAAGGTGCTCTACGTCCAGTCACCGTCCGACAAGCTGTTCGACATCGCGCTCTGCCCGCAGTACGTGAGCGACATGCGGCGCGCCGGGATCGACATCACCTACGTGGAACTGCCCAGCAACAAGGGCCACATGGCGAGCCACGCCGATGCCGCGCTGTGGGCGCCGATCCTCGGCGCGTTCCTCGAGCGCCTGCCCTGATCGACGGACCATGACCGAGCTGGCGGCCCCCGAGAACATCGCCTTCCTGCTGCGCTGGTACGCCGGCCACGGCATCGAGGACGCGATCGGCGAGACGGCGATCGACCGCTTCGCGGTGCCGCCGCCGGCCGCGTCCCCCGCCGAGGCCGCGCCGCCCGCCCCTGCGGCCGGTCCGGTGGCCGGTGCCACGCCTGCCGCCTCACCCGCCGCCCCGCGTCCGCCGCGGCCCGCGGCGCCGCCCGCGCCCGCCGTGGCGCGCGCGCCGATCCCGCTCGAATCGCCGCAACTGGTCGAGGACGCGCGCGGCGTCGCGCAGCGTTGCACCACGGTGGCCGAGCTGGAGGCCGCGGTGCGCGCCTTCGAGGGCTGTGCGCTCAAGCGTACGGCCAAGAACACCGTGTTCGCCGACGGCGTGGTCGGTGCGCCGGTGATGATCGTCGGCGAGGCGCCGGGCAACGACGAGGATCGCCAGGGCAAGCCGTTCGTCGGCGTCAGCGGCCAGCTGCTCGACCGCATGTTCGAGGCGATCGGGCTGAGCCGCGCGCGCGACCTCTACATCACCAACATCCTGTTCTGGCGGCCGCCGGGCAACCGCACGCCGACCCTCTCCGAGCAGGCGACCTGCATGGCCTTCACGCGCCGCCACATCGAGCTGGCGAAACCGAAGCTGGTGGTGCTGGCGGGCGGCACGGCGGCGAAGTCGGTGCTCGACACGACCGAGGGCATCATGCGCCTGCGCGGCAAGTGGCAGACGCTGACCCTCGACGACGGCAGTACCGTGCCCGCCCTGCCGACGCTGCACCCGGCCTACCTGCTGCGCACGCCGGCCAGCAAGCGGCAGAGCTGGAGCGACCTGCTCTCGGTCGACGCCAGGCTGCGGGAACTGGGCGTGCGTTAAGTAAGTCTTGTCATCCCGACCGGAGCCTCGCGCAGCGAGGCGGAGCGGAGGGACCTTTCACAGCCTCGATGAGCAGAAAGGTCCCTCGCTGCGCTCGGGATGACAGATGATCAATCCGCCGCGCGGGCCAGCGGCTCGGGCTCGAGGGCCTCGAGCACCTTCGGCGGCGACATCGGCAGGCTGTCGAGACGCTGGCCGATCGCCCGGTACATCGCGTTGCGGACCGCCGCCATCACCGGCACCAGCGGCACCTCGCCGACGCCGCGCACGCCCTGCGGGTGCTTGGGGTTCGGCACCTCGAGCATCACCGCGTCGAGGTGCGGCAGGTCCGACATCACCGGCATGCGGTAGTCGAGGAAGCCCGCGTTATCGAGCTTGCCCTGCTTGTTGTAGATGTACTCCTCGCTCAGCGCCCAGCCGATGCCCTGGGCGACGCCGCCCTGGATCTGGCCTTCCGCGTAGTCGGGATGGATGGCGCGGCCGACGTCCTGGAACGCGGTGTAGCGCGTGACCCAGGCGCGACCGGTTTCCGGATCGACCTCGACGTCGCAGATGTGCGTGCCGAAGCCGCCCTCGGCGCCCGCCGTGTTGCTCGCCGCGCCGGCGCCGATCGGGCCGCCGGTCTCGCTGGCGCGGGCCGCGATCTGGGCGAGCGACAGCGGCTCGAACTTGCCGGCGTTGTCGCCGGCCGGACGGGCGTAGCCGTTGTCCCAGGTCACCGCTTCCGGCTCGATCTTCCAGATCTTGGCGGCGCGCTCGCACAGCGTCTTGATCACCTTCTCGGTGGCCTCGGTCACGACCATCGCCGAGGCGAAGGTGACGCGGCTGCCGCCGGTCAGGTTGGAGAAGCCGATGCTGCTGGTGTCGCCGATCAGCACGTTGACCTTGTCGTAGGGAATGCCGAGCAGCTCCGACGCGATGTTCATCGTCGAGGCGCGCGAGCCGCCGACGTCGGGATGGCCGGTCACGACCAGGATCGTGCCGTCCTCGTTGACGCGCACGTCGGCGCTCGATTCGCCGCCGGCGTTGAACCAGAAGCCGCTCGCCACGCCGCGGCCCTGGTTGGGGCCGAGCGGCGCCTTGTAGTGCGGGTGCGCCATCGCGGCGCGCAGCGTCTCCTGGTAGCCCATCACCGGGTAGACCGGACCGTGCACCGCCTTGGTGCCCTGCTTCGCGGAATTCTTGAGGCGCAGCTCGAGCGGATCCATGCCCAGCTTCTCGGCCAGCTCGTCGAGCACGCACTCGACGGCGAAGGCGCCGATCGGCGCGCCCGGGGCGCGGTACGCCGCGACCTTCGAGCGGTTCGACACCACGTCGTAGCCCAGCGTGTGGGCGTTCGGGATGTCGTAGGGACCGAAGGCGCAGCCGGCGGCGCCGCGGATCGGCGAGCCCGGGAAGGCGCCGGCCTGCAGCCAGTAGGTGCCCTGCGCGGCGACGATGGTGCCGTCCTTCTTGGCGCCGATCCTGACCGTGCTCATCGAGCCCGAGGTCGGGCCGGAAGCGCGGAACACCTCCTCGCGCGACATCACCATCTTCACCGGGCGGCCCGACTTGCGGGCCAGCACCAGCGCCAGCGGCTCGAGGTAGATGATGGTCTTGCCGCCGAAGCCGCCGCCGATCTCGGCCGGGATGGCGCGGATCGAGCTCTGCGGCACGCCGGTCAGCAGCGAGGTCATGGCGCGGACCATGAACTGCCCCTGGCTGGAGCTCCAGATCGTCGCCTTGCCGTCGACCATGCTGACCAGGCAGGCGTGCGGCTCGATGTAGCCCTGGTGGACCGGCTCGGTCTCGAAGCTGCGCTCGACCACGACCTCGGCCTCGCGGAAGCCGGCCTCGACGTCACCCTTCTTGTGCTCGAGCGTGCCGGCGATGTTCGACGGCTTGCCGTCGAAGCGGACGTGGTCGTGCAGGATCGGCGCGCCCGGCTTCATCGCGTCCTTGACGTCGATCGTCCAGGGCAGGACCTCGTAGTCGACCTTGATCAGGCCCAGCGCCTCGGTGGCGATCGCCTGCGTGGTGGCCGCGACGGCGGCGACCGGGTGGCCATGGAACAGCGCCTTGTCGCGCGCCATGACGTTGCGGCACATCCAGCGCATGTCCTGGATGCCCAGCATCACCGGACCCTTGTCGATCGGGAAGTCGACGATGTCCTTCGAGGTCATCACCGCCATCACGCCCGGCAGCTTCTCGGCCTTCGAGGTGTCGATCGACTTGATGCGGGCGTGCGGGTGCGGGCTGCGCAGGACCTTGCCCCAGATCATGCCGGGCATCGTGGCGTCGGCGGCGTAGGCGGCGCGGCCGGTCACCTTGTCGGCGCCGTCCGGCCGCGGGGTGCGCTTGCCGATCCACTTGTTGTCCGGGTTCTCGGTCATGGCGGTGCGTCCTGTCTGTTCGATGAATCGGAATGACCCGCAATCAGAACGAGTCGCGACCGGCAGATCAAGCCGGTTGTGAGCCTACAATTTCTTCCTGAGGAAGAACTTCTGGTGGCCGGCCGGGTAGTCGTCGAGGGTGCCGAACACCTCGTAGCCGCGTTTCTCGTACATCGGCCGGGCCTGGAAGCTGTGGGTGTCGAGGGTCGCCCAGCGGCAGCCCTTTTCCCGGCCGATCGCCTCCGCCCGGTCCAGCAGGCGGGTCGCCCAGCCCTGCCCGCGCAGCGCCTCGTCGACCCAGACCATGGAGATGCTGAGCCAGCCGCCCCAGGCGATGGCGATCGTGCCGCCCAGGATCTCGCCACGGGCGTTCTTCAGCAGCAGGTTGACCGGGTACCAGGTGGACACCCCGGTGGCCGCGAAATTGAAGGCCTCGAGGTGGGCGCGCACCACGGCCGCCCCCGCCTCGGTCGGGTCGAAGACGATTTCGAGGTCGGGCTCGAGTCCGGGCGCGGCAGTCACGCCGTCGCCACGCGCTGCGCTTCCTTGAGACGGCCGACCGCCTCGCGCACCACCGGGTCGAGCCCGGCGCCGCCCGCCCGGAGGTGGGCCACGATGTCGGCCTTCATGCGCGGGTCCCAGAACTTCTCGAGGTGGTCGGCGATCTCGGCCACCGGGTCGCCCCGGCGCTGCGGTACGAAGAACTGCGCGATCTGGTTGGCCATCATGACCAGCCGGGGCGTCTGACCGGACATCGCCTACTCCGCCGCCGCGACGGCAATGCGCCGGCTGTGCCTGGCCTGCTCGGTGTACTCGCGCTGCCACTCGCTGGGGCCGTTCGACGGCGCCACCTGCACCGCCGTGACCTTGTACTCGGGACAGTTGGTCGCCCAGTCCGAGAAGTCGGTCGTGACCACGTTGGCCTGCGTGTCGGGATGGTGGAACGTCGTGTAGACGACGCCCGGCGCGACGCGGTCGGTGATCTTCGCGCGCAGCGTCGTGGCGCCGGCGCGGCTGTCGAGACGCACCCAGTCGCCGTCGCGCACGCCGCGCTGCTCGGCATCGTGCGGGTGGATCTCCAGCACGTCCTCGGCATGCCAGGCGCCGTTCTCGGTGCGCCGCGTCTGGGCGCCGACGTTGTACTGGCTGAGGATGCGGCCGGTGGTCAGCAGCAGCGGGAAGCGCGGACCGACCTTCTCGTCGGTCGGCACGTACTCGGTGATCATGAAGTTGCCCTTGCCGCGGGCGAAGCCGCCGATGTGCATGATCGGCGTGCCGAGCGGCGCCTTCTCGTTGCACGGCCACTGGACCGAGCCCACTTCGTCGAGCAGGGCATAGGAAACGCCGGCGAAGCTCGGCGTCAGCCGCGCGATCTCGTCCATGATCTCCGACGGGTGCGCGTAGGGCATCTCGAAGCCCATGGCCTTGGAGATCGCCAGGGTGATTTCCCAGTCGGCCATGCCGTTCTTCGGAGTCATGACACGACGCACGCGGTTGATGCGCCGCTCGGCGTTGGTGAACGTCCCGTCCTTCTCGAGAAAGGTCGAGCCCGGCAAAAAGACATGGGCATAGTTCGCCGTCTCGTTCAGGAACAGGTCCTGGACCACGACGCATTCCATCGCCTTGAGCGCGGCCGCGACGTGCGTGGTGTTGGGATCGGACTGCAGGATGTCCTCGCCTTGCACGTAGAGGCCCTTGAAGCTGCCCTCGATCGCTGCATCGAACATGTTGGGAATGCGCAGCCCGGGCTCGGCGTCGAGCGGGCGGCCCCACATCTCCTCGAACATGGCACGGGTCGCATCGTCCGAAATGTGGCGATAGCCGCTGAGCTCGTGCGGGAACGAGCCCATGTCGCAGGAGCCCTGGACGTTGTTCTGGCCGCGCAGCGGGTTCACGCCGACGCCCAGCCGGCCGAGATTGCCGGTCACCATCGCCAAGTTGGCGATGGCCATGACCGCGGTCGTGCCTTGGCTGTGCTCGGTAACGCCGAGGCCGTAGTAGATCGCGCTGTTGGGGCCGGCCGCGTAAAGCCGCGCAGCGCCGCGGATCGCCTCGGGCGAGACGCCGGCCATCAGGCCGACCGCCTCGGGGCTGTTACGCTCCTCCGCCACGAAGGCCGCCCAATACTCGAAGGCATCGCGGTCGCAGAAGGAACGCACGAAGGCTTCGTCGACCAGACCTTCGGTGACGATGACATGGGCCAGCGCGTTCAGGATCGCGGCATTGGTGCCGGGCCGCAGCGGCAGGTGATAGTCGGCCTCGACATGCGGCATGCGCACGAGGTCGATGCGGCGCGGATCGATCACGATCAGCCGCGCGCCCTGGCGCAGGCGCTTCTTCATGCGAGAGGCAAAGACCGGATGCGCGTCGGTCGGGTTGGCGCCGATCACCAGGATCACGTCTGATTGCTCGACGGAATCGAAGTCCTGCGTGCCGGCGGACGTGCCGAAAGCGGTCCTGAGACCGAAGCCGGTCGGCGAGTGACAGACGCGGGCGCAGGTATCGACATTGTTGTTGCCGAAGCCGCCGCGCACCAGCTTCTGCACGAGGTAGGTTTCCTCGTTCGTGCAGCGCGAGGAGGTGATGCCGCCGATCGCCAGGCGTCCGTGCTTTTCCTGCAGGCGCTTGAACTCCGACGCGACCCGACCGATCGCCTCGTCCCAGCTCACTTCGCGCCACGGCTGATCGATGCTCTCGCGCATCATCGGCTTCAGGATGCGCTCACGGTGATTGGCATAGCCCCAGGCGAAGCGGCCCTTGACGCAGGAGTGGCCGCGATTGGCCTTGCCGTCCTTGTAAGGAACCATGCGCACCAACTCTTCGCCACGCATCTCGGCCTTGAAGCTGCAGCCGACGCCGCAATAGGCGCAAGTCGTGACGACCGAATGCTCCGGCAAGCCGATGTCGATCACGCTCTTTTCCGACAGCGTTGCGGTCGGGCAAGCCTGGACGCAGGCTCCGCAGGAGACGCACTCGGAACTCAGGAAATTGTCGGCCGCCGCGCCGGGCGATACCTTGGAGTCGAAGCCGCGACCTTCGATGGTCAACGCAAAGGTGCCCTGCACCTCTTCGCAGGCGCGCACGCAGCGGGAGCAGACGATGCACTTGGACGGATCGAACGTGAAATACGGGTTCGACTCGTCCTTCGCCTGCCGGGTGTGGCTCTCGCCATCGTAGCCGTAGCGCACCTCGCGCAGGCCGACGGCACCCGCCATGTCCTGCAGTTCGCAATCGCCGTTGGCGGCGCAGGTCAGGCAGTCGAGCGGATGATCGGAGATGTAGAGTTCCATCACGCCGCGTCGGACCTGCTTCAACCGCTCGGTCTGGGTCGACACGACCATGCCTGCCGCCACCGGCGTGGTGCACGAGGCGGGCGTGCCGGCGCGACCGGCGATCTCGACGAGACAGAGGCGGCAGGAGCCAAACGCTTCGACGGAGTCGGTGGCGCAGAGCTTGGGCACCTGGATGCCCGCCTCGACGGCAGCGCGCATGATCGACGTGCCGGCTGGCACGGCGACGACGTGGCCGTCGATGGTGAGGCTCACGGTCTCTTCTGCGCGACTGACCGGCGTGCCGTAGTCGATTTCGGGGACGAGGGACATGACGGCCTCTTAATCGGCCGCCGCGACAAGGCGCGGCCGGTCGAAATCTTCGGGGAAATACTTGAGGGCGCTCATCACCGGATAAGGCGTGAGCCCGCCCAACGCGCAGAGCGAGCCGAACTTCAAGGTCTGGCAAAGGTCGGTGATCAGGGCGAGATTGGCGGCGACCCGCTCGCCGCGGATGATCTTGTCCATGGTTTCCGCGCCGCGTATCGAACCGATGCGGCAGGGCGTGCACTTGCCGCAGGATTCGAGGGCGCAGAATTCGAGCGCGAAGCGCGCCTGGCGAGCCATGTCGACCGTGTCGTCGAACACCACAACACCGCCATGGCCGACCAATCCATCGAGCGCGGCAAAGGCTTCGTAATCGAACGCCGTATCGAACAGAGACCTTGGGAAATAGGCACCGAGCGGCCCGCCCACCTGCACCGCGCGCACCGGCCGCCCACTCGCCGTGCCGCCGCCGATCTCGTCGACGATCTCGCCCAGGGTGAGGCCGAAAGCCGTCTCGAAGAGGCCGCCCTGCTTCACGTTGCCGGCGAGCTGGATCGGCATGGTGCCACGCGACCGGCCCATGCCCAGCGCCGCATAGGCCTCGGCGCCATCGGCCAGGATCGCCGGCACGGTCGCGAGCGAGACAAGGTTGTTGATGACGGTAGGCCGGCCGAACAGGCCCTTGTGCGCGGGCAGCGGCGGCTTGGCACGCACCTGCCCGCGCTTGCCTTCGAGGCTTTCCAGCATCGAAGTTTCTTCGCCACAGACATAGGCGCCGGCGCCGGCCCTCACGTCGATCTCGAAACCCGCCGCCGCGCCGAGAAGGCCAGAGGATTCGGCGACGGCGACTGCCTTCGAGAAGGTCCTGATGGCGTCGGGATATTCGGAGCGGATGTAGACGTAGCCTTTGGCCGCACCGACCGCGAGCCCGGCGATGATCATGCCTTCGATCAACACGAACGGGTCGCCTTCCAGGAGCATGCGGTCGGCGTAGGTCCCGGAGTCGCCTTCGTCGGCGTTGCAGACGATGTATTTCGTGTCGCCCTTGGCTTCGGCGACGGTCTTCCATTTGATGCCCGTCGGGAAGCCTGCGCCGCCGCGTCCGCGCAGACCGGATGTCAGGACGGTGTCGCGCGTCTGCGCCGGACCGACCATAATGGCCGCGCCAATGCCGTTGAGCCCGCCCGCCGCCTGGTATTCGTGGAAGGAGGTGGGATCGACGTTGCCGCAGCGCGCGAAGGTGAGGCGGGTCTGCGCCTTCATGAAAGGGTGGTCGGCAATGCGGCCGATGTTGAGCGGGTGATTCTTGAACGCGGCATCGAAGAGCGAGGGGACATCGGCGGCCGTCACGGGGCCAAAGCCCACGCCGCCCACCTCGATCAACGGCTCCAGCCAATGCATGCCGTGGGAGCCGGTGCGCACGATGGACACGGCGACCTTCCGCTTGGCCGCTTCACGGGCGAGCGCGGCGGCGACGTCATCCGCGCCGAGCGCGACGGCGGCGGAATCCAAAGGAATGCAGATCCGGATGCTCATGCGCGCGCCTGCTTGATCGCGGCGGCGAGCGCGGTGTCGTCGAGGCGACCGACGAGTTTGCCGTCGATCATCGCGGCCGGCGCGCAGGAACAAAGGCCCAGACAGAAGACCGGTTCGAGCGTGACGCGCCCATCGGCGCTGGTGCCGTGCCAGTCCACACCGAGTTGACTCTTGGCCGTGGCGGCGAGGGCGTCGGCGCCCATGGATTGACAGGCTTCGGCGCGGCAAAGCTTAAGCACATAGCGGCCGGGCAATTCGCGGCGGAAGTCGTGATAAAAGGACACGACGCCATGCACGTCCGCGCGGGACAAATTAAGTGCGTCGGCGATCATCTCGATGGCGCGCTCGGTGATATGACCGAAAGCGTCCTGAAGGGCGTGAAGGATGGGCAGCGTGGCGCCGTCGACGGATTTCAGTCCGTCGATGATCTCGCCCGCGTGTTTTTCGTCCCAGGCAGAATAAGAAGACATAACAAGAGTATCCGCGTGAATGTGCGCGTTGAATAGTGCCCGATCTGGCCAATATGTCTATACAAAATAGCGCGATTTTTCGCAGAAACGGAATGTACAGTTGTGACCATCCCCGGCCAAAACTCGAGAAACCGGCCTTTTTGAAGGGGCTTCGGGCACGAGCCATTTTCGGAGGCCGGTGTGGGCGTTGCGTGGGGCCGGATCTTCGAACGTTCGATAGAGCGCGGGGGAGGCTGCGGCCCGCCACAAAGGCGCGCACGTCCCGTTCCGCGAGGGGCGGCCCGGAACGAACGCGGCGGCATGACCTTCGACCGCGCGCGGTTTCATCCCGGTGGCGCATTTCGTTGGCCGGCGGAGCTTGTGCTGTGGTCTTGGGCGGCATTGCCAGGCATTCTGCGGCCCACGCGGATATTTTCATCGCTGCGGTAACGGCCCCATGAAAGAAGCTCTTTTTGTCGTCGATATCCAGCCGACGTTCGCCACGCCCGCGGGGATCGTCGACGAAATCAGGGCGTTGAGCGGGAAGCTCTACACGGTCGCGACGGTCGAGCGGCACGATGAGTCCGTCACGCCGTTCGAGCGTCAATTGGGCTGGAAACCGGGCGCCCACGACGAACCGCTGGTGGCCGCGAACCGCGTGTTCGTCAAATTCGGATACCTGCCGCCGGCCGCGGCCATCGCGCACTTGAAGGAACAGGGCATCGGCCGGGTTTACGTCTGTGGGAACCAGACGGAGACCTGCTGTCTCGGCGCAGGTTTCATGCTTTTCGATGCGGGCCTGCACCCGACCTTGTTGAAATGGCTGAGTGTCGGCTCATCGCTGGACCGTTCCGGCGAGCTTGGCGCGCGGCTCTGGCAACATCATTTCGGCAGCGTGCTCCACAGCCGCGAGGACTTCCCGCTCTCGCGTCACGGCGGCGCGCGGTAAATCGTTTCGCGTCTCGCAAGGTGGAGGCTCCTCCCGGAGCGCTGGCGCACGTCCTTGCCGGCGCCGCGTATAGCGCAGCAAAAAAATCAACGGCCCGCCCTAAAATTTAGGGCGGGCCGCACGGTCGATCAGTTCACTCTTGGTTTATTAGGGTTTCTTATAGGTGTCGTGACAGCCCTTGCACGAAAGAGCACCCACCGCGGCTTCGCCGGACTGGCCACCGGCGCCGTCCTTCTTCGCGATTTCGATCGCCTTCATGATGTTCTTCTCGGCTTCATCGAGCTTGGCGTTGAAGTCGGCGTGGCTCTTCCAAATCGCCGGCAGAGCGTTGCCGCCTTCGACGTTCGGTTCAAACGCGAGCTTCGCCTGGCGAACGGAATTGAGCAGGATCTCGAAGTGCGAGAACAGCATCTTGTCCGGAACCATGCCAGCCAGGATCTGACCGATGGCGGCCGACTGCGCGCCCATGGTCTTCATGATTTCCTGGCGGTAGGCGATGACGTCCTCATCGCGCATGGCCTGCTGCGCATTGGCAGACGCGACCGGCAGCGCAATCGATGCCGCCATAACAATCCCACACACTCCATTCCGCAAACGCATCGAGTTCTCCTGTATCTCTTATTACGATCTCGCGGCCAAAATAGCGGAATTGCCAGAGCCTCGCAAATAAACGCGACGTGACTTTTTTGGCCTCGAGTTACAATCGGCTTACTTATGGGCGCTCATCGCGGTGACATTGTGGCCAAAACCGCGCCTCGGTGTGGTGCGAGTCCTCTGGCCGCGCTTCAAAACAAACCGTTGAAACAGGCGCCGCTTCCACCACGCGTCATGCGCCGTCTCAGTTTAGAAATGCGCCTGTATGACGCATGGTTTCTATAAAGATCAGCGCGACAAGCGGCCTTGCGCGCGTGGGCGCCGATACGAGAGACTGTCGCCTTGCCGTATAGCGGGATTGGGGCGTCATGCGGATGTGGGGAATGCGCCGCGCGAGCGTGGCCGCGGTGCTGTTATTGAGCGCCGCCGAAGCGAAGGCGCAGCGCGTCGCGGACAATGCGGTGAAGGCCGCGGACGACGCTTTTGGAACCGCGGTCGGCAACGAGCGGACCGGACTTTACGATCCCTTCAACGCGCGCGGTTTCAGCCCTGTCGATGCGGGCAACGTGCGCATCGAAGGTTTGTATTTCGACCAGCAAACCCAATTGAACGGCCGGGTCTCGCGCGGCAATACCGTGCGCGTGGGCATCAGCGCGCAATCTTATGCGTTCCCGGCGCCCACGGGTGTCGCGGACTTCAATCTGCGCCTGCCGGGCGACAAGGCGATTACCAGCTACATGATCGGCGCGGGTACGTTCGATTCATTTGTCACCGAGCTCGATGTGCAAACGCCCCTCAACGACAAACTGAGTGTCGGCGCGGGCGCGGGCTTTGTCCGCTACGACAATCAGGACGCCAGCAAGAACGTCGAGTGGAATGCCGGTGTGCTGTTTCGCTTGCGGCCGAGCGATGCCAGCGAGATCTCGGGTTTCGCCAGCATGCTCGAAGGCTGCCACTACGAACAGCAGATGAGCATCATCCCGGGCGGCGCGTGGGCGCCACCCCGCATCAAACGTCATACATTCTATGGTCAGGGCTGGACGACAAGCGATTGCCGGCAGAGTAACGGCGGGCTCTTGGGCCGCTGGACCCTCGGCGACGACTGGCGGCTGCGGGCCGGGCTTTTCCGCTCGGAGAATATTCAGAAGAAAGCGTTCGGCGATTTCATGCGCAATGTGCAGCCCGACGGAACCGGGCAGCACTTCATCCAAGCCGCGCCGCGCGCCGCGTTCACGTCCTACTCCGGCGAAGTGCGCGTGACGAAGGCGATCGCGCGCGGGGACTTTCGCCATACGATCGATGCGTCGCTGCGGGGCCGCGACGTCAATCGCATCTTCGGTGGCGCGCATTCGATCGCGCTGGGCGCGGGGCGCATCGGCGTCCAGACGTGGCTGCCGGAGCCGACCTTCACGTTCAACCCGCAGACCGCCAACGAAACGCAACAAGCGGCCATGGGAGTCTCGTATCTCGGCCAGTGGGCGCAGCGCGGCGCGCTGACGCTCGGCTTGCAGAAGGTCGACTATCACCGCGACACCTTCGCCCCCAATCTGCCGATGGCGCGCGCGGCGGCGAAGCCTTGGCTATACAACGCGGCGCTGAATATCTTCGTGGCGCCGGACCTTGCCGCTTACGCAAGCTACACCCGGGGTCTCGAAGAAACCGGAACGGCGCCCGACAGCGCGCTCAATCGGGGCGAAGCGATGCCGACAGCGATCACAAAACAAGTGGACGCCGGCCTGCGTTACACGATCAAGCCGGGGTTGAACCTGGTGGCGGGCGTCTTCGAAGTGAAGAAACCTTATTTCACGCTCGACCGCACCAACACGTTCGGCCCCTTCGGCGCGGTGCGTCATCGCGGCGTGGAGATGTCCTTGGCCGGTCAGTTGTTCACGGGCTTCAATGTCGTCGCTGGAATGGTCGCCTTGGAGCCGCGTGTGTCGGGCGATGCGGTGGCGCGCGGTGTGATCAGCGAGATCCCGGTCGGGGTCTTCCCGCGTTCGTCGACTGTAAACATCAACTACGCGCCGCCCTCCTGGCGCGGCTTCGCGTTCGAAGCGTTTTTCTTCGACGGCGGCGGGCAGCGTACGACGCCCGACAATGCGCTGAAGACCCGTGGCTATCGCCAGGTCAATCTCGGCCTTCGTCGCAACTGGTCGTTCTACGGCGTGCCGACGTCGTTTCGCTTTCGCGTGATCAATGTGTTCAATGCCTACGACTGGAATGTCAGCCCGGCCGGCGCATGGTCGCCGCGCGGGCCCATCACATGGCTCAGTAACTTCGCGTTCGATTTTTAAGGAGCCCCGGTCGCCGCAGGCCGTCTCACAGGGCTTTCATGGAAGGGAGGCTTGCGACCTCTGATCGGTAATGCTACAAACAGTAGCATTACGTTCCGTCACATATTTGGGAGGATCCGAGTGAGAGTTCTTACGTGGGCCGCGGTCGCGGCCGGCTGCTGCGTATCTGTCGAAGCGGCGGCCCAGCGGGCAAGCGACGATGCGGTGAAGGCCGCCGAAGATGCCTTCGGCACGACGGTCGGAAATGAGCAAACCGGCCTTTATGGCCCTTATGAAGCGCGCGGCTTCAGCCCGGTGGACGCGGGCAACGTGCGCATCGAGGGACTTTATTTCGATCAGCAGGCGGAACTGAACAGTCACATTCAGCGCGGCAACACCGTGCGCGTGGGCATCAGCGCGCAATCGTATGCGTTCCCGGCCCCGACGGGCGTCGCCGACTTTACCTTGAACGTTCCTGGCGCCGATCCGGTGTTGAGCGCACGTATCGGCGGCGGGCAATACGATACGTGGCTGGTCGAGCTGAATGGGCAAACGGCGGTGACGTCCAAGCTCAATGTCGGCGCGGGTGTCGGCGTCATACGCATCGACAACCAGGAGGGCAGCAAGAATTTGCAATGGACTGCGGGCGCCATTTTCAATCTGCGCCCGTCTGACGCCGCCGAGGTGACCGGTTTCTGGAGTCAGCTCGAGGATTGTCACAACGAACAGCAGACGCGCATTGTGCCGGGCGGTGGATGGGCGCCGCCGGAGGTGAAGCGCCACACGTTCTATGGGCAGGGGTGGTCGTCGGGCGATTGCCGCCAAAGCAACGGCGGGTTCCTCGGCCGCTACAACTTCGGCAACGACTGGAACCTGCGCGCCGGCATTTTCCGCTCGGAGCGCATCCAGCATAAGTCCTACGGCGATATCATGCGCAACGTGCAGCCGGACGGAACCGGCGAGCATTATGTTTTCAAGGCGCCGCGTTCGGCCTTCACCTCCTACTCCGGAGAGGTCCGTCTGCAGAAAATCATCACGGCCGGCGAATTCCGGCACACCGTCGATGCGTCGGTGCGCGGACGCAATGTGGACCGGCTCTTCGGCGGCACCGATAGCAGGTATCTTGGGCCCGGCCGCATCGGTGTGCAGATCGGATTCCCCGAGCCCAACTGGACCTTCGGCCCTCAGACGGCCAATGAGACCAAGCAGGGCGCCGCGGGTTTGTCGTACTTCGGCCAGTGGGCCAATGTCGGCGGTATCACCCTCGGCGCGCAGAAAGTCGACTACCGCCGCGATACGATGGAGCCGGGGCGGCCGATATCGCGGGCGACCGACAAGCCGTGGCTCTACAACGCGGGCGTGAGCGTGTTCCTCGCGAAGGGTCTTGCCGCTTACGTGGGCTATACACGCGGCCTCGAGGAAACGGGCACCGCGCCGGACATCGCGGCAAATCGCGGCGAAGCGATGCCGGCGGCGATCACCAAGCAGATCGACGCGGGCCTTCGCTACACCATCAAACCCGGCATGAATCTCGTCGCCGGCGTGTTCGAAGTGAAGAAGCCATACTTCAACATTGGCCCCGCAAACATTTATGGACCGTTCGGCGCGGTGCGACATCGCGGCTTCGAAACGTCGCTGGCCGGCGAAATCATCCCTGGACTGAATGTGGTCGCGGGCGTGGTGCTGATCCAGGCCCGCGTGAGCGGTGATGAAGTGGATCGCGGATTGCTCGGGAAGGTGCCTGTCGGCGTGTGGCCGCGTCAGTCGCTCTTGCAGCTTCAATACGCACCCAAGGCGTGGAACGGTTTCGGTATCGACACGGCGTTCTACGATGGGGGCGGGCAGATGACGACGCCCGACAACTCCTTCAAGTCGAAGGGCTACAAGGAGGTGATGGCGGGGATGCGTTACGCGTTCAAGATCGGCGACGCGCCGGCGTCCTTCCGCTTCCAGGTTCACAACGTCACCAACTCCTACGGTTGGGAAATCGGCAACGCGGGCGCATGGTTCCCGCGCGCCAACATCCGCTATACCACGAACCTGTTCGTCGATTTCTAAGAGAGGGAGGCTTCGAACTTGCGGGTCCGGATCTCATATGCTACGAATCGTAGCATTACATGGAGTAGCGCAATATGAGCGAGGCGAACGACGAAGCCAAAGACCTTGGGGACCTTGAGCGCGCCGTCATGCAGCTCATTTGGGAGGGCGGGGAGATGACCGCCGAAACCGTCCGCGAAAGTCTTGAGAATCAGGGCCGGCCCCTGAAAGAATCCACGGTCCGCACCGTTCTGCGGCGCCTGGAGGAGAAGGGCTTCCTGACTCATGAGACGGAAGCGCGCACCTTCATCTATCGCGCCGCCGAGGCGCGCGGAAAAGTGGCCGCAAAAGCGGTCAAGCGCATCGTCGATTGGTTCTGCAACGGATCGATGGAGGAGGTTCTGGTGGGTCTGGTCGATTCCAAGATGCTCGACCAGAAACAGCTTCAGGACTTGGCGAAGAAGATCGAGGCGGCGCGCGCCGGGAAGTGTGGCGCCAAGACGGGAGGAAAGAAATGATGCACGCGTTATTCGACGTCGCGCTTCTGGATTCCATGCTGGTGCAGGCCGCCTTGCGCGCACTGGGGCTTGCGGCGGTGGTCGGCGCGGCCTTGTTCCTTTTCAAGGTGCGTAACCCGCACCATCAACTCGCCGCCTGGAGCGCCGTGCTCGCGGGCGCGTTGGCCATGCCGCTTCTGATGATGTGGCTGGTGGTCGAAGTGCCGGTGGAAAACATCGCGGTTCCGGCGGGCAAGATCGCAGAACCGCTGGTGACGGCGACCATGCCGGCTTTCGGACCCGATGGGCCGGCCTTGGAGGCGCATGTGACGCCGCGCGTGGCCGAAGCGCTGGAGACGGCCGAACCTTTCGATTGGCCGGGGCTCGTCGTTGCGCTTTATATGGGTGTCGCGGGCCTTTTGCTGCTTCGTCTTGGTGTCGGGCTTGTCCTGACCGCGCGTATTCGCGCCGGAGCGCTGCGCATTGACGCGCCATGGGCGGGCGAAACCGACATTCGCGTCACCGATGCGATCAAAGCGCCGGTGACGATCGGCTCGACCATCCTCTTGCCGGCCGATTTCGAAACCTGGACCGGAGAAAAGCGCGACGCCGTGTTGTTGCACGAGCGTGCCCATGTGACGCGCGGTGACTTCTACGTCCAAGGTCTGGCCGCCATTCACCGCGCCGTGTTCTGGTTCTCGCCTCTGGCGTGGTGGCTTCATGACCGTCTCGCCGAACTGGCCGAGGATGCGAGCGATGCCGAGGCGGCTTCGCAAGTTCCGTACCGCGCCGACTACGCCGCCGTGCTGCTCGACTTCGCCCGGGTGTCCACCCCGGCGCGTTTGGCGGGGTTCAAGCTTGCGCCCTTAGGCGTCGCCATGGCGCGCCCGGCGACCGTCAGCCGCCGCATCGAGCGCGTGCTGGCCGAGAAGGGTTTGCCGGCGTTCGTCAGCCGCGGCGCCAGGGCCTGGACGGCCTGCGTGGTCTTCACGTTGGCCTGCGCGGCTGCCATTACGATCTGCAAGGTTCCCGCACAAGCCGCGGTGGGCATCAATGTGAAGCCGCGGCACGTCGCGGCCCCGGTGCCGGCGGCAACCGGAGAAGTCTGTTCCGAGGGTGAAGCGGCCGTGCGGCCGATATCGCCGCTGCTGCCGGTCATGCCGGCGCGCCCGATCAGTGCCGCCGTGAGCGCGCCGGCGTCCGCCGCGCCCGCGCACCCGGCCGCGCCTATCGTCCCGATCTCCGCTATTCCGCCGGTGGAATTCGACACGCACGCCGACGGACCCTCCATGCCTGTCGATCATCCGAGTCATTGGAAGGACCCCGGCGTGGCCGCTGATGTCGATATCGATATCGACATGGAGCAGATCCGGGAGCAGATCCGGGAATCCCTTGGGGCCGCGGGCGTGAAAGGCCCGGGCTTCGACAAACAACTCGCCGCGCGTATCGAAGCGGCGGCGGCCCGCGCCGAAGCGAGAGCGGAAGCCGCGGCCGAGCATACCCGCGAACGCCAAACCCAAGCCCGCGAACGTCAATTCGCCGCCGCCGAACCGTCCGGTCCGGTGGTCAAGGAAACGCGCAATGTGGACGCCTTCACCGGCGTCTCGTTCGGCGGCGCGGGCAAGGTGTTCATCACCGTTGGACCCAAGGTTTCCGTCGTTCTTGAAGCCGACGCCACGACCCTTGGCCGGACCCGTACCGAAGTCGAGAATGGCGTGCTCAAGATCCGTGCCCGTAATGACGACAGCTTCTTCAACGGACGCGGCGACATCACCGCGTACATCACGGTGCCTGAGCTGCGGCAGGCCCGCGTGAGCGGTTCGGGCGATCTGAAGGTCACCGGGCTCGCGGGCGGTGAAACCGAACTCAGCGTTTCCGGCAGCGGTAACGTGGAAGCCAGCGGAAAATTGAAGGCGCTCGATCTCGATATCAGCGGGTCCGGCAACGCGAAGATGGACGCTCTGATGGTTGACGAAGCCAGCGTCGCCATCTCCGGTTCGGGCTCGGCCGTGGTCGATGTGCGCGAAGACCTGAACGTGCGGGTGAGCGGTTCGGGCAGTGTGCGCTATCTGACCCAGCCGAAGGACGTCAGCACGTCGATCAGCGGTTCGGGTTCCGTCCGCCGCCGCGACCCGACCTAGGAACGCGGCCCCGCTGACACCAGCGGTTTTTTGGCCGTCCCCAAACGGCCGGGGCGAAATCGACCGGTTGCCAGCGCATAGCACCCATGCGGGTCATGCGCTGGCGCCGTTTTACGAGGGCCGGTACACGACGCCCCGTGCCATTCATGTCGACCACGCTGCTCCTGAGCTTCCTGACCTTCGCCCTGGTGTCATCGATCACACCGGGTCCGAACAACGTTATGCTCATGGCTTCGGGGGCCAACTTCGGCTTCCGTTCGACCTTGCCGCATTTCGCCGGGGTGGCTTTGGGCTTCGCCGCGATGGTGATTTTGGTGGGCCTCGGCCTCGCCGGGATATTCGCGGCGGCGCCTTGGCTTTACGACGTGCTGCGCTGGGTCGGCGCCGCATATTTGTTGTTCTTCGCCTACAAAATCGCCACCGCGCGTGCGCTGGGATCGGCGGAAGCGACTGGGCGTCCCGTGACGTTCTGGCAGGCGGCCGCCTTCCAGTGGGTGAACCCGAAGGCCTGGACCATGGTGGTGAGCGCGATCACGGCGTTCGCGCCGGCCAACCCGACGTTTGGCCACATTGCGCTGATCACGGTCCTGTTCTTCCTGGTGGGGCTGCCGTGCTCGCTCATCTGGATGACGTTTGGGGTTGGCTTGAAGAATTTCCTCAGCCGTCCGGCGGCGCTGCGGGCCTTCAACGTGACGATGGCCGTGCTGCTCGTGATTTCACTCTATCCGCTGATCCTGAACCTTTAGGCGGCAACGTGCTGCGATTGCTGCTTTTTTACCGGCATGGAACCGCGCGTTGGCGTGCGCGTCAATCTTGACAAATAATTGCCTAGGCAACTATTGTCCGGGCAATATTTTCGCGGGGGCCGAGATGGTCTTTTATAAGCTCGAGACGTTCGACGCCTCGCGCTCGGTGGGTTATCTGATCAAGCGCATCAATGCGCTGATGGTGCCGCGCATCGAGGCGCAGTTCACGGATGCCGAGCTGACGTTTACCCAATGGGTCGTGCTGATGCACCTCTGCCATGGCGGCGGCGATACTTGCGCCGACATCGCGACCAACATGAACCACGATGCCGGCGCGGTGACGCGCATTGTGGACCAGATGGAAAAGCGCGGCGTCTTGACGCGCGCGCGCAGCACCAAGGATCGCCGGGTCGTTCATCTGAAGATGACTCCCAAGGGCAGGGCGATGGGCAAATCGCTGACCCCGCGCGTCATGAATTTCTGGAACCACATCCTCACGGAATTCACGGAGGCCGAGGCGTCGATGCTGATCGGCCTTCTGTCGCGCCTTAACGCGCGGCTCGACGCCGCGCCGGTCGCCGCGACAGCGCCGGTCAAGAAGAAGAGGAAGGCCGCATGAAATCCACATTCTCGCGTTCGGCGACGGCGATGGCCTGCCTGATCCTGGCGGGCTGCGTCGCGACGCCGCCGACCACGCCGCACGTCAGCCAACGGACGGCGCAGAGTGCGGGTCTTGGCACGCAGGCCGGACCGGCGATCGACGCGCGCTGGTGGGCCGCTTTCGGCGACGCGCAGCTCGACGGTCTGATGGAAAAGGCACTCGCCGGAAACCCGACCCTGGCGGGTGTCGATGCCCGCTTGCGCGTGGCGCAATCGATGCTGTCCGAAAGCCGCGCCGCGACCTATCCGCAAGCGACGTTCGACGTCCAGGAACAGTACACCCGGTTCAGCGAGACCTACATGATCCCGCCGCCGATCGGCGGAACCACGCGCTGGTTCGGGACCGTGCAGGCCAACCTCAACTGGTCGTTGGATATCGTCGGCAAACAGAAGGTTCAGATCGAACGCGCGCGCGCGACGACGCAGGCCGCCGCGCTCGATGCCGCCGGCGCGCGTCTGGCGCTCGCCGGCGCCGTCACTCAGGCCTATATCGCGCTGGACCGCGCCTATATGCTTGCCGATGTCGCCGAAGAAACCTTGAAGCAGCGTCAGGGCATTTTCGATCTGGCCTCGACGCGCTTTGAAAGCGGTCTCG
The DNA here is from genome assembly GCA_020160875.1 of Pseudomonadota bacterium. Lineage (GTDB taxonomy): Bacteria > Pseudomonadota > Alphaproteobacteria > Rhodospirillales > Rhodospirillaceae > SHVO01. The sequence goes on along the minus strand of JAIUPE010000028.1, from coordinate 7,062 downwards.
ACAATCCGGCGAACAGCAAGATCGCCGAGGCCCTGCTGTCGTCGGCGAAGGTGGAACGCACGCTGGCGCTGGGCGCGCGTGAGATCGCCGCGCATCAGCTGGCGGCGTTGACGGGGGCAGGGGCCGCGGCGCCTGCCCTGGCGCGACCGTCACTGAATACCGACGCGCTCGCGCTTCCCACAACGCTGCCGGCGGACCTTTTGGCGCGCCGGGCCGATATCGCCGCCGCGCAAACGCGCGTCGCCGCCGCCATGGCGGGCCGTGAACTCGCGCAGAAGGAGTTCTATCCGGACGTCAACCTGGTGGGCGCCGCCGGATGGGCGTCGATTGGGTTGAGCCCGTTGTTCACCGGAGACTCGCTGCAGTATGGCGCGGGGCCGGCGATCCATCTGCCGCTGTTCGATGCGGGCCGCCTGCGTGCGCAATATGCCGCCGCGACCGCGAGCCTCGACCTCGCCGTCGCGGATTACAACGAGTCCCTGTTGACCGCCGTGCGGGAGACAGCCGATGCCCTCAGCACGCTCAAGACGCTGCAGGCGCAAGCCGGCGATCTTGCGCGGATGCGGACCGCCGCCGACGCGACGGTCGATCTCGAGGCGCGGCGCTACAAGAACGGTCTTTCACCGCTTCTGAATGTGCTGAACGCCCAGGATCTCGCGATCCGCGCCCGCCGCGACAGCGCGGCGCTTTCCGCCGATCTGGCCTCGAACCGCGTGCGCCTGGTGATGGCGCTCGGCGGTGGTTTCGATCCCGCCAAAACCGTCCAATTCTCTCTCGACGCAGGAAGTTCCCATGAGTGACATCTCCGCGAATGAAAACCGTCGCCGCCGGCTGTTGAGCGGTCTTGGCGTCGTTGTTGCAGGCGCCGCCGTCGCCTACGGGCTCTATTGGTTCCTCGAGGCCCGCCACTATGTGGATACGGACGATGCCTATGTCGGCGGCGACATCGTCGCGGTCACCAGCCAGGAGAACGGCAAGGTCGTCACGCTACGCGCCGACAACACGCAGACCGTGAAGCGCGGCGACGTGCTCGTGGAACTCGATCCCTTGCGCGCCCGGGTCGGCATGGATGCGGCGGAAGCCGAATTGGCCCGGACGGTGCGCGCGGTGCGCGCGAAGTTCTCGCGTGTCGAGGAATTGCGCGCCCAGGAGACCTCGGCGCGGATCGCTCTGGCCCAAGCGCGCAACGATCTTGCCCGCCGCCAGAAGGCGAGCGACACCATTTCGCAAGAAGAGCTGGCGCACGCGCGCGATGCGGTGACGCGCGCCGAGGCCGCGATCAATGTCGTTCAGGGCAGCATCGCCCAGGCGCTCGCCAGCGTCGAAGGCACCAATATCGCTGACAATCCGGACGTTTTAGCCGCGATTGCCCATGTACGCGATGCCAGCATCACGCTGAGTCATATGCGGATCACGGCCGCCGTGGATGGCGTGATCGCCCAGCGCGGCGTGCAGATCGGGCAAATGATCGGCACCGGAACGCCGCTGATGGCCGTGGTGCCGGTCGACGGGCTTTGGATCGACGCGAACTTCAAGGAAGGCCAACTCGGCGAAATGCGCATTGGCCAGCCCGTGACGGTGGTGGCCGACATCTACGGCGACGACGTGACCTACCATGGCAAGGTGGTCGGTTTCTCGGCCGGGACGGGCAGTGCGTTCGCGCTCCTGCCGCCGCAGAACGCCTCGGGCAACTGGATCAAGATCGTCCAGCGTGTGCCGGTCCGCATTGCGTTGGACCCGAAGGAGTTGCGGGAGCACCCGCTGCGCATCGGCTTGTCGGTACACGCGGAGGTGGACCTGCGCGATCGGTCCGGTGCGGTCATGGGCCCATCGGCCCATGCGCGCGAGGTTGCGACCGAGATCGGCGCCATCGAGGCGGCGACGGACCAGGTCATCGCACGTATCTTGTCGGAAAACGGCGCGTAATCCATGTCCGCGCCGGGACAACAGGCGCCGCTGAGCGGCGCACAGCTCGCCATCACGTCCGTTGCGTTGGCTCTGGGCACCTTCATGCAGGTGCTGGACACGACCATCGCCAACGTCTCCCTGCCGACCATCGCGGGGAATCTCGGCGCCAGCACCAGCCAAGGTACGTGGGTGATCACGTCTTTTGCGGTGGCCAACGGCGTGGCCGTGCCGCTGACCGGCTGGCTCATGGGCCGCTTTGGCGTCGTGCGTACCTTCGTGACCTCGGTGTTCTTGTTCACCCTCGCGTCGCTCCTGTGCGGCATCGCCTGGAGCCTCGAAGCGCTGATCGTATTCCGCGTTCTTCAAGGTGCGGTGTCCGGGCCGATGATCCCGGGCTCGCAGGCCCTGCTGATTTCCATCTTTCCACCTGAGAAACGTGCAACCGCGCTCGGGATCTGGTCGATCACGACCCTGGTCGCACCGATCATCGGACCGGTGCTCGGCGGGTTCATCTCCGACAACTATCACTGGAGTTGGATCTTCCTCATCAACATCCCGGTCGGGCTGGGGACGGCTTTCCTGTGTTGGGTCAACCTTTCCAAGCGCGAGACGCCGACGCGTAAATTGCCCATCGACAGCATGGGCCTTGCCCTGCTGGTGATCTGGGTGGGCGCGTTGCAGATCATGCTCGACCTTGGCAAGGACGCCGACTGGTTTGAATCGAGCGAGATCGTCACGCTGACGATCATCGCCGTCATCGGCTGTGCCGTCTGGATCATCTGGGAAATCACGGACAAACACCCCATCGTCGATCTGTCGCTGCTCAAACGCCGCAATTTTTTGCTTGGGACCCTCGCGCTGTGCCTGGGCTATGCCGTGTTTTTCGCGAACATCCTTTTGCTGCCGCTCTGGTTGCAAACCAACGTCGGTTATAACGCGACCTGGGCGGGGTTGGTGGCCGCGCCGGGCGGGTTCATCGCGGTGCTGATCACGCCGCTGACCGCCAAAATGCTCGCGAAGTTCGACGCGCGCTGGGTCGCGAGCGTGTCTTTCGTCGCGTTCGCGGCGTCCTACTTCATGCGCGCGGGTTACACCAACGATGCAAGTTTCTGGGATTTCGCCATTCCATTGCTGGTCAACGGCATCGCGACCGGCACTTTCTTCGTGAGCACGATCACTCTCTCGCTGGACGGAATCCCGCCAGAGCGCATTCCCTCCGCGTCCGGGATCGCGAATTTCAGCCGCATCACCGCGGGCAGCTTCGCGGCCTCCATCGCGACGACGGTGTGGGATCAGCGCGAAGCGCTGCATCAGAACCGTCTGGCGGACGCGACGAGCGTTTTCAACATCAACACCCAGATCGCTCTCGACCGGCTGCACGGTCTTGGCTTCACGGACCTGCAAGCGATCGGGGCGTTGACGCGGAACTTGATGACGCAGGCCTATCTGCTTGCGGTGACGGATTTGTTCTGGATCTCCGGCTGGTTGAGCATTGTCGCTATTGGGCTCGTATGGATGGCGCGGCGCAACCACGGCCCCGCGAGCGGTCCCGTGGCCGCGGACTAAAAGCGCGAACTTCCCAGGCTTCTCAGCCGCAACGCGCTCAAAAATCCGCCTCATTCGGCGGCTATCGCTTCAGGAGACTTTGCGGCGTGGCTGTCGCAGAGAGCGCCTCAGGAGCAAGTGCGACCCGTGACCGAAACCGATATCCATCTTGCCGGACAGCGCCTGATCGCGGCTTACGGCACAGAGGCTTGGTTCGTCGCCGCCGATCTGGCGGTTGCGGCGGCGCGCGCGGGCAACGACGGTGCGGCCGACCTGTGTAATCGCATTGCGCAAGCCATCGAAGAGATGGGCACCACGCAGCCCCGCGTTCAGTAGAAAGATCAGGCGCGTCTTTCATCTGTCCGGCGCAGGAACCCGTGCCTTGGTCTCCCGTTGTCTCCATAATCTCGACGGAAAGCAGCCTCAAGATGACCGGTGGATAAGAGCCCTAAGCTAAGGGTTCACCCAATATCCGTTCCCGGACGGCGCGAAGAATGCCTGTGTCACGGAAGCGGATAAACGACCACGCAATCAGGAATAGCGATTCTTCACGCCAGTCTTGTCGGATTCCGCGTTGTCGCGCGTGGAGCGGGGCCGGCGGGGCGCCCAACAATAGGAGCGCGCCGCTTTAAGGCGCGCGGACGATGACCGTTCCCACAGGCATGAGGCTGAGGCGGGCCAGCTTAAGATGTGCCCAGGCGAAAGGGAGCCCGATGATGGTGACGCCCAGGACGATTGCACAGAAAAGATGGCCGAGGGCCAGCCACCATCCGGCGAGGATGAACCAGACGATGTTGCCGACGAGGCTTAACGGTCCGGCTTCCTTACGCTCTTCGACAGTCTGGCCAAAGGGAATAAGCGTGTAGAGCGCGATGCGGAACGCGGCCGGCGCCCATGGCAGGCCAACGATGGTGATGGCGATCACGCAGCCGGCGATGAGCCACCCCAAAGCCATGGCGCCGCCGCCGAAGATGATCCAGATAATATTGAGAAGAAGTGATCCGGGTCCCATGAACGTCCTACATATGGAAAAGGGCCGCGGGGTGAGAACCCTGCGGCCCTTCTCGGGTTAGTTGCCGAGGTAGTCGCGCTTACCGATCTCGACGCCAGCGTGGCGCAGGATCGCGTAAGTCGCCGTGGCGTGGAAATAGAAATTCGGAAGCACGAAGTCGGTGAGGTAATCGAGCCCCTTGAAGTGCAACTCGCGCGGGCCGGCCTTCAGCGTGATATCGCGGGTCTCTGAGCCTTGGAATTGCTCCGGCTTCAAGCCTTCGAGGAAGGCGATGGTCTTGGCGATGCGAGCCTTCAGGTCTTCAATCGTGGTTTCGTTGTCCGGGAAGGACGGGACTTCCACGCCGGCGAGGCGCGCGCCGCAGCCTTTGGCGCCGTCGCTCATGATCTGGACCTGGCGAGTCAGCGGGAACATGTCGGCGGCCAATCGATAGCCGGTCAGCACGGTCGGCTCGACTTTCTTGGCGGCGCAGAACGCGGCGGCCTTATCGAGAATGGCGGTCATATTCTTCATATAGCGAATCATGACCGGCACCGACGCGTTATACATATTGATCGTCATCGTAGATTTTCCCTCGTGGACGGAATTTGAAAGCAATGTGCTATTCGTCCACAGTTTGGGGCGCATTTCCAGCCAAAATCGCGTGGCGCGGCGGCATTGGCATGGGCAAGTCCGCGCGCGCGGCGCCGCTGATCACCTCCTGGCGCCGGTGCGGCAGGCACCAGGCGAGTTCGTCCTGAAGCCAGGTGAGCATCTTTTCCCGGACGTCGCAGCGTAAATCCCAGGCGGCGCCTGAATTCTTCGCGCTCACCAAGATGCGGATTTCGACGTTCTCATCCTTTAATTCCGTCACCTGGACAGTGAAGACCTTGCCGTCCCACAACTTCGCATCCTTCACGATGTTTTCCGCCTTTGCGCGGAACACGGCGACCGGAACGCGGGGATCGAGTTGGAAGGTCACGGGGGCCAGGAGCGCCGCGTCGGCGCGGGTATAATTCTGGAACGGTTTCTCGATGAAATAGGACAGCGGGACGACGAGGCGGCGCAGATCCCAGAGACGGATGACGACAAAAGCGCCGCCAATATCCTCGACGTTGCCGAATTCGTTTTCGACGACGACGACATCGTCGATGCGGATTGGCTGAGTGATGGCGATCTGGAGCCCCGCGATGATGTTCGAGAGCACGGGACGCGCCGCCAAACCTATCGCGATCCCGGCGACGCCCGCCGAGGCAAACAGACTGACGCCGAATTGACGCACCGTATCGAAGGCCATCATCGCCGTGGCCGCCGTCACGATATAAATCAGGGTATTCACGGTGTGCTTGAGAATCTTCACCTGCGTGAGATGTATGCGCGCGAATAGGTTGTCGTCGATGTCGATGCGATAGCGGAGGACGTGAAGGGCGGCCCCCACGTCCACGGCCACGAGACTCGTCCTCCCGATCAGCACGACAAGCGCGACCCAAAAGACTTGCGCGGAAATCGTCTTAAGCGTCGCGGGAAAGAGGGGCGATTGAAGTGCGAGATTAATAGCCGTCAGCACAAATGCCGCGCGCACAACCCCGCGTACGCGCGCGATGAAAGGGTGCCAGAACTCCCCACGTTTCTTGAGGAGGCGCAAGGCCACACGCTCGACGAAGGCATAAAGGCCGATTGCCGCAAGTGCCGACACCGCCGCTAGAACGAGGCCGAACGCCCAGGGCGGAGCCCACGCCATCGTCCGCTGCAGGACGGCGAAAGTCGGTTCGAGATAATTCATAGTGACCATAACGCCAAAAACGGGTTTCTGTTTCCGGCTGCATCTCGTGGCTGCAGAGCGCGGCTTGAGGAGCGCGCATCATCGGGGTTAAGGTGCCCCGATGAGCGCAAAGAAAAAGAAAGTTCGTCCGATTTTTCTGGTCGGGTTGGGCATCGCGTTGCTCGGCTTCGGCCTCGTCGGCGGTATCGCGCTCGATCTCGCGACCCGGCCGGGGGAACGCTTGCCCGCGGCGGCCGGAACACCCGCCACGCCTGAGCAAAGTAACGCGGCCTCGCCTGAGGCCCTGACAGCGGGGCGCAACATGCGCCCCGAGCGGCCCACGGGACAAGCGATGCGCGCCTGGGCGCCGGATATGCCGGAACCGGCCAATACGGACCCCATGGTCGCATTCGCGGTCCCTGCCACAGCGCCGCGGGACCGTCCGGCGATCGCGATCGTGATCGACGACATGGGTGTGGACCGCGCGCGGTCCTTGCGCATGATTGAGCTCAAGGGGCCCATGACCTTGTCTCTGATGACCTATGCCGACAACTTGCCCGACCTTGCGGCGCGCGCGCGCCGCGCCGGGCATGAGGTGATGGCGCATCTGCCGATGGAGCCCCTCGATCCCAATGAGAACCCGGGCAAGGGCGCCTTACGGGTGAGCATGGATGAAGCGGCCATCCGTACGACCCTCGCGGCCGATCTTGATCCGTGGAGTGGCTATGTCGGGATCAATAATCACATGGGCAGCAAGTTCACCACCGACCGCACGCGCATGAATGTGGTGATGGCGGAGCTGAAGGCGCGCGGCCTTCTGTGGCTGGACTCAAAGACGATCCAAGGCTCGGCCGGA
>JAIUPE010000027.1 GCA_020160875.1 Pseudomonadota bacterium | reverse complement strand
TGATCGTAGGGAGCCGCATGCGTGCGGAGAAGAGGCCGGCATGTCTTGCAGCGGCTGCCGTCGCTGGCTCACAGCACGCGGGCAATGGTGTCCGGAGTTATTGCAACGCTGCTTGAACGCGGGCGGCGGTCATGGCGGATGGCTAGCTAGAGCACTCGCGCCAGCGCGCCTCGGCTAGTCTTCTGTGGCCGCAGCGACCCGAGGAAGACAGTCGCGGCGTCTTACGTCACTCCCCGAGGGCGAGCGATTTGGTCTGTCGACACGGGCGGCGGCGCAGCGTCTGAAGTTCGCGCCAGCGGGCATCGCGCCGGATGAACTGTCGATGGGCATGTTCGGCGAATTCGAGATCGCCACCTGTAACCGCGCTGCTGAAGCACTGCGGCCGGAGCAGTCGCAGCAAGCGGCTGACGCGGGCGGACAAGCAATTCCTGTAACATGTGCCGCGCATCTTCACTGCCTTGCAGCAAGCCCGCGACAGCGTGAGGGGAGCGGCCAACGGCTTTCACGGTCAGCAACGCATTACGCTGTCCGATGGCATCACCCCGTCGCGCTTGCCGACCTTGCTGGCGTTAAGCTGGCAGGAGGAGCCCGACGTCGAGTTGCGCCTGTTCGAGGTGTCACTGTCGCAGCAAATCAAGGGGCTGCATGGCGATCTGTATGACCTAGGGCCCAGTCTGGTGAAGTGGATGACGACATCGTGGCTAAGGCGCTTTGGAGCGCCCCCCCTCATGGTCGCGGCGCCGGCATGGCATCCGCTGCTCAAGCACAAACGTATCTCACTGGACGAGGTGCTGCGTTATCCGCTGGTGCTGGTGACCCACATGCATACGGGAGTCATGCACGTCAGATCCAACGAGTGCTGCCGCGGGTGAAGCAGGAACCCGTGATCGCTGCACGGGTGGCTTCCTGGGAACCTGAAACGCGTCGAGGTATATTGATTGGACAGAAGCTAGTCTTCCGTCAACAGGTGTAGCCATCCCTTGCTAGCGGCTTCCACCATAGAACTTTTCCACGAACGAGCGACGGTAACTCTGGTGGCAGGCTAGGCAGCTTTGCTGGGTTTTGGAGAAAGCCGCGATGACTGCTTGGCCGTCATTCCGCTGTGCAGCCTCGCCCATGGCGGTTGCGGCGTCATGGACCTGTCCATCAAGACCCCGAAACTTTCCAGCGTCTGCCCCAAGCCAGGCAAGGATGCGCATCTTTTCCGACATGGGCGGCTCGGCATGCTTGGCGATTCGTGGTGCTAGCTCGGCGACCAGTGGCCAGTCTTCTTTGGAGATCGCGCCCGTGACGGCTTGCATGTCGCGCCCGAGTCTTTCCATTATGGTACGAAGCGCCATTGGCTTTGCCGCCTCTACGGACTGCGCACCGAGTGCCGTGGCGAAGGTTGCCAAGAGCACGGACAGCGAGACGGTGAAGAACGATCTGGGTTTCAAGGGCTGGTTCACGAATTTCTCCATTGATGTTGTGACGAATGCTTTGGGTCTAACGAATGGTTGCAGGTGTCCTCAAAATTCCAGACTCAGCGCGATCGATCCGAATGCATGATGGCCCGCCTGCTGGTCGAACTCGCGGGTTCTCCAAACGCGCATCACGGCAAGCCGCACGCCACGTCCAGCAACGATCCATTGGCTGCTGATGCCGAGAGCTGCTTGCACGACCCAAGGCCGCCGGCTGACATGATGGCTATGCCGGAACATGTTTCCGTCGAGTGAGAAGTCCCAGGCGACGGCTCTACCCTCCAGGTTCAGGAAGACATGTGCCCCAGGTTTGGGCGCCAGGACCGATTGCGGCGTTGTCGTGCGCAGATCGGCAACACCAGAGGGCGGGCGGTTCTCCGCGCCAGGGCGAATCGGATAGCTGCCGAAGTCGTTCGGTATGTTCCAGCCCGCGCGAAACTCCACGCCGGTACTGGCGGCGGTTTCGATGTTTCCGACCCGCAGGGCATAGCTGCCGATCACGTCGCTGCCCCATCCAGGGCGGACCGCACCCTCCGTGTACGGCTTGAACTTGCGCTCCATGGCCATCTGAAACGCCGGCTCGTTGCGCAACTGGTTGTCCCAGCCGCGAAATCGCTCAATGCCGCGTGCCCGATGCACCAGATCCTGAGATTGCTCGGCCAGCGACCAGGGTCCGATCACGCCCAGGGTCAGCTCACGCACGTCAAGCATTTCGTAGCTGGCGGCTTGTGGGTGGATGCGGCGATTCCACGCCAAACCCAGGTAGAGCAAACCAGCGTACGGTCGGTCATCTGGAATCACGTCGGTGCGCGTCTTGTTCTCGGGCGTGTACATGGACTGGCCAAAGCGCACGACGAGGTTTTGCGACGATGTCTGGGCGCCGGAATCGCGCCAGAACCCGGGATCAGCCCAGCCGATGAAGCGGGCGTACAAACCAATCGGCTGAGGCAGGCACTCCGGACGGAGCCCGCCTTGCAGATCGCGTGAGACTGCTGTTAGCGCGACACCGTTGGTGTAGTTGCGATCGGAGCCGGTGAACAAATCGTTCTCCAGACGCAGGGTGCCGCCCCGCCAGCGCAGGGATTGCTCTGGCGAGCAGGAGGGAGGATTTGCAGAGAGTGAGACTTCGGAACCAAAAGCAGAAATCGGGCTGAACAATGCACCCGCAATCAACAAGATGACGCACTGCATCGGCTGCCGCACCTTAGTGCCGCGCAGGCTCCAGCGATACCCGCCGATGCCAATCATGTTGCCCCATCGCCTGCCGCCCTGTTGACGTAAAAGCGTTCGAGGGCACTGACGATTTCCTCCGCATCGTCTACGCAGGTGAACAAGTCGAGATCGGATGAAGAGACATAGCCTTCGTCGAGCAGAAGATCGAAATCAACTACGCGACGCCAGAATGCACGGCCGACCAGCACCACCGGAACACGCTGCATCTTTCTGGTCTGGATCAAGGTGAGCACCTCGAACAGCTCATCGAGCGTTCCATAGCCACCGGGGAAGGCCACCAAGCCCTTGGCGTGCAACAAGAAGTGCATCTTGCGCAGCGCGAAATAGTGGAATCGGAACGCCAAATCCGGGCACATGTAGGGGTTGGGTGCCTGTTCGTGGGGCAGCGTGATGTTGAGGCCAATCGAACGTGCGCCGACCTCGAAAGCACCGCGGTTGGCGGCCTCCATGATGCCGGGCCCACCCCCGGTGACGACGACGAAATCACGGCGGTTTTGCTGCTGGAAACGCGCCGAAATAAGGCCCGAGAAACGCCTCGCTTGCTCGTAGTGACGTGCCTGTTCGACCCGGCGATTGGCCCGCGCAAGCTCTTGCCGCAGCCCGACATCCTCCGGAGTGACGAGCGCCTGACGCTCCAGAACGCCAAGACGGGCTTCTGCCGTCTCGGCATCGCTCACGCGTGCGCTGCCGAAGACCACTACCGTCGAGCGAATGCCTTGCTCGTGCAGGATGCGCTCGGGCTTGAGCAGTTCGAGCTGTAGTCGCAGCGGCCGCAGTTCGTCCTGGCCAAGCAGCTCGATGTCTTCGTACGCAAGCCGGTACGTTGGCGACTCGCGGATGGCGCGCAGGCGTTCATCGAGATCTTCTGCGGGCTTCATCACTCGTGCGCCAGAAAGTCCGGCCAGCGCAGCGCATGGCCATACTCGGGCACCGTGACCTGCCAGCCGAGTTGCTGCTGCAAGAGGTCAGCGAAGGCTTGCGCGGCCGACGATTCCCCATGCACCACGAAGGTTTGCGCCGGTGCTTGAATGAAAGCACGGGCCCAATCCAGCAGCGCCTTCTGGTCGGCATGCGCCGAGAGGCCGTCCACGCTGTGGATCGCCGCACGTACCGGGATGTCCTCGCCGAAGATGCGTACACGTTCGGCCCCCTCGATCAGGCGCCGGCCAAGCGTCCCCTGCGCCTGGAAACCGGGAAACAAGATGCTGCATTCGCGGCGTGGCAAGTTGTGGCGCAGGTGGTGCCGGATACGTCCCGCGTCGCACATGCCGCTGGCAGAAATAATGATGGCCCCGGAGCGAATCCGGTTCAGCGCCATGGACTCCTCAGCGCTCGCTGTGAAATCCAGGTACGGGAGGTTCTCGCCGCGCGCGTGCCATCCGGCCAACCGCTTCGCCTGTTCGTCGAACAATTCGAGATGTTCACGCGTGATGCGTGTGGCCTCGGTGGCCATCGGCGAATCGACAAACACCATTGGACGCTGCAGACGCCCTTCGCAGGTGAGACGATGTAGGTGGTAGAGCACCTCCTGGGTTCGGCCGACCGCAAAGGCCGGCACGATGACGTTGCCGCCGCGCTCGAACAGGGTTTTCTCGACGATGCCGATCATGTCCGCTTCGGTCGCCGAAAAATCCTTGTGCCGGCGGTCACCGTAGGTGGACTCGATGAGGAGGATGTCGGCTTCCTCAATGGGTGTCGGGTCGCGCAGGATGGGGCGTCCCGGCTGGCCCAGATCGCCGCTGAACACGATCTTCGTGGGGTAACCGTACTCGGTAATCCACACTTCCACGATGGCCGAACCAAGGATGTGTCCGGCATCACGAAAGCGGGCGCGCACCCCGACGCGGAGTGCGAACTCCCGGTCGTATTCGATACCTCGTACCTGCTGCAGGCATTCGTGTGCATCCTGCAGGGTATACAGGGGTGGCGGCACGGTCTTTTCTTTGAGCCGCTTGGCAACCCGCTTGGCATCGCTTTCCTGGATGTGAGCGCTATCGGGCAGCATCACCCCGAGCAGATCAACCGTCGCTGGCGTGGCGTAGATGGGCCCCTTGAACCCGGCGCGCGTGAGTTTGGGCAATAGCCCGCTGTGGTCGATGTGGGCGTGGGTCAGCAGGACGAAGTCAATGGACGCCGGGTCGAACGCGAACGGCTCGTGGTTGCGTGCTGCTGCTATACGCCCACCTTGAACCATGCCGCAATCGACCAGGAAGCGGACATTAGCCGCTTCGACCAGAAAGCACGATCCGGTGACTTCTCGGGCTGCGCCCAAAAAACTGAGTTTCATAGGGCGTTCACTCGGGTTTTCGCATCGGGCAAGTGCTGAGGCCGAGCAGGCGATAGCCAGGACAGCGGCCTGCCAGGCCGGTGAGGAGTGGCATGATTCCAATGAGTCCCAGCCAACGCCAGGATGAGTCCAGCCACAATGGGAGACTGAGCAAAATCAGTCCGATGACGATGCGCACAATGCGGTCGAGATTTCCAACGTTGATTTGCATGACGGTCTCCTTGTGTTGAATCAGCGGCTTGAAAACGCGACGGGGGCGGCAGCGCCCCGCAGCGGATGGGTTGCGGTCGATGCCGTCGTGGATACGTCCCAGCCACCACCAAGGGCCTTGTACAGCGCCACCAGTTGCACGGCGGCGTTGGTATGCGCGCGTGCGGCTGCGGTTTCGGCCTCGTGCAGACTGCGCTGGGCAGCCAGCAGTTCGACCAGCGCAATGTCGCCCGCCGCGTAGCGCGCCTTGGCGTGGCCGTAGCTGGTGCGCGCGGCATCCAGTGCCATACCGCGGCGCTCCAGTGTGTCCAGCCCGCCGTGGTAGTCGCCAAGCGCGCGCTCGGCATCGCCCAGCGCCGCCAGCACGGCCTGCTCATAGGCCAGCGCGGCCTGTCGCTCGGCCGCCTCGCGTGCCCGAATTTCGGCTCGCACACGGCCACCGTCGAACAGGCGCCAGGAAATCAGCGGCAGGATGGAAAAACGCGAGCTGGATGCATCGAACCAATCGCCCGTACTGAGCGCTTGGAACCCGCCGCCGACACCGATGGAGAGTTTGGGGAACAACTCGGCCGTGGCCACGCCGATGTCGGCGGAACTCGCTGCCAGGCGACGTTCCGCAGCCAGCACGTCCGGGCGCCGGCGCAGCATCTCTGCGCGCTCGCCCACCGGCAGCGCCCGCAGCGTGCTCGGCGTCAAGGGGCCATCCAGCAGTGCCAGCTCCCGCTCCGGCGGCGCGCCCAGCAGCACGCCCAGGCTGAGTATCGCGGCGCGCTGACGCGCCTGGATATCCGGGATGAGCGCGTTGACTGCTGTCCATTGGGCGTACGCCGCCTCCACGTCGGCGGCCGACGCGTCGCCCAGCGCATGCCGCAGGCGCACCAATTCCAAGGTCTGCTGCAGCGTATCCAGTGTGGCCTGTTGTGCGTGCAACTCGTAGCGGGCGCCGACGGCGGTGAACCAAGTGCGCGCGACCTCGGCCACGATGCGCATGCGTATGCCCTGCGCCTCGGCTTCGGTCGCCTGCAGGCGGGCGCTGGCGCCTTCCAGCGCCCGCCGCTTGGCCCCGAACAAGTCGGCCTCCCAGGCCGCGTCGAAGCCCGCGTCGTAGATGGTCTGCGTGGCGTCAAGGCCGGGGATCGAACCTACGGGCAGGGGTCCGTTCTCGCTTTGACGGCGCCGGTTGACGCTCGCGCCAGCGGCGGCGGTGGGCAATGCCTCGCCGGCCACACGATCGCGCAGGGCGCGTGCCTCATCGATGCGTGCCGCAGCGTGGCGCAGATCCAGGTTCTGTGCCAGCGCCGTGGCCATCAGGCGATCGAGGATGGGATCGTCCAGTGCAGACCACCATTGGCTCAAGTCTGCGGACTGGGATTCGCTTGCCAACGGCAAGCTCCAGCCGCTGCCGACGTCGACCGGCGGCGGCTCGCGGTAGTCGGGGCCCACGCTTGCGCAGGCAGTCAGCAGCACGCAGGACAGGGCCAGCACGAGCGGACGCGCGCGCCCAGGGGTCAGGCCGGTGACGGTTGCGCGAAGAAAGGGAGTGCGGGGCTTGGATTTCATTGCAGGCGTCCTCGGACGAATGCGGTGGCCATGGTCAGCGTGGCGAGGGCGATGACCGCCAGCGGCCACAGGCTGGCGAGAATGTCACCGGGCGGCATGGCCTTGAGAAAGCTGCCTTCGACGATGATGAGGAAATGGGTCAGTGGGATGGCCTGAGCCAGCCATTGCAGGACGACAGGCATGTTTTCCACAGGCGTCGCAAAGCCGGACATCAGCACCGCCGGCACGCCGATGGCGAACGCTCCCAGGATGGCCTGCTGCTGCGTCATGCTGACCGCGGAAATCATCAGACCGATGCCGACCACCGAGGCGATGAACAGCACCAGGCTGGCAAGCAGGAGTGCAAACGAGCCCGTAAACGGGATGCCGAACAGGAAGACGCCCGCGCTGATCATGAACAGGCCCAGCCCGGTGCCAATTGCGAGTGCCGGCAGCGACTTGGAGATGATGATCTCGGGCGTCGAGGTGGGCGACACCAGCAACTGGTCGAAGGTGCCCAGCTCGCGCTCGCGCGCGATCGACAACGAGGTGATCAAGAGCGAGCTGAACAGCGCCAGGATGCCCGTCAGGCCGGGCACGATGAACCAGCGGTAGACCAGATTCGGGTTGAACCAGTGGCGCACGACCACGGGCGTTGGTGCCTGGGCGTCGGGCACGACCTCGGCGCCGACATCGGCGGCGATGGTGGACAGATAGGCCACGGTGATCTGCCCGGAGTTGCTGCGCCGGCCATCGACCAGTACCTGCGCGCGGCCACTTTCGCCGGCGGCGATGGAGCGCGAGAAATCCACCGGGATGGCGAGCGCGGCGATCACCTCGCCACGGTCGATCAGCTCGTGGAGCTGCTGTTGGCTGTCGACATGCCGGACGTGGGTGATGAAGCGGGCGCTGTCCAGGCGCTGTACCAACTCGTGCGACCAGCGCCCCGCATCCTGATCGTAGACGGCGATATCGACGTTGCGCACTTCCAGCGTCGCGGCAAAGGCGAACACCAGCAACTGCAGGATCGGCGGCACGAACACCACCATGCGGCTGCGCGGGTCGCGCAGGACGCTGAGCACTTCCTTGATGAACTGGGCGCGCAGGCGGGTGAACGAGAATGCGGAAGTCAACATCGCGTCACTCCAGGTTCTTGCGCGTGGCGCGCTTGGCGATCACGAAGAACAGCCCCCCGATCGCCGCCATGGCCGCCAGGTTGGGCAGGAACACGGCCCAGATGTCGCCGGCCAGGAACACCGTCTTCAGCGAATCGACGAAGTAGCGCGCCGGAACCACCAAGGTGATGGCGCGGATCGGTGCCGGCATGGCGTCGATCTCGTACAGAAAGCCCGACAACATGAAGGCCGGCAGGAAGCCCGTGAACAGCGCGATCTGCGCTGCCAGGAACTGGTTGCGTGCCAAGGAGGAAATCAGCAGACCCTGACCCAGCGCCGGTACCATGAACACCGCCGACAGCAGCAGCAGCGCCGCCAGCGAGCCCCGCATCGGGACCCCGAACACGAACACCGCCAGCGCCGCCGCACCCAGCGTGGACAGCATGCCGAGCACGAAGTACGGCAGCAGCTTGCCGATCAGGATTTCAGCCACCGAGGCCGGCGTGGACAGCACCGCCTCCATGGTGCCGCGCTCCCATTCACGCGCCACCACCAGTGCAGTCAGCATGGTGCCGATGATGGTCATGACGATGGCGATGGCACCGGGAATCAGTGCGCGGCGGCTTTCCAGCTCGGGGTTGAACCAGTAGCGCGGTTCCAGCATGACGGCCTGCGCTGGTGCTCCGACGTCCAGTCCGGCACGCCAGGACTGGACCACGCCGCGGGCGTAGTTCTCGACGTAGTTCGCGGTATTGGGGTAGGAGCCGTCGGTGACGATCTGCACCAGCGGCTCGCTGCCACGCTGGGCCAGCCGCTGCTCGAAATCCTGCGGGATCACCACGTAGCCGCGCAGGTCGCCTGAGACCAGCTGGTCGGCCACTTCGCGCCGGTCATGGGCGAAGTGGGCATCCAGGAACTTTGTGCCGGCAAAGGCCGCCGCAAGCTCCTGCGCTGCAGCGCCGGGCGACTCCAGCACCACGCCGACGCGGACATCCTTCGCATCCAGCGACACCGCATAGGCGAACAGCAGCAGCAACACCACCGGCAGCACGAACGCGATCAGCAGCGTCGAGGGGTCGCGCAGCGCCTGGTAGCTTTCCTTGGTGACCAGGGCGATCAAGCGCCGCAGATCAAAATGGCGCAGGTCGGTCTGCTGTGGTCCATTCCCGTCCTTGTGCTTTGTGGTGCCGTTCATGTGGCGGCCTCCAGCTCGCGGTCCGCCGACTCCACCAGGTGAATGAAGGCGTCCTCCATCGTCGGGTCGGGTCGTTCGGGGCTGACCGCCGAACGTTTGAGCGCGTCGGGCGTATCCAGCGCAATCAGTTGCGCACGCGAGAGCATGGCCACGCGGTCGCAGTATTCGGCCTCGTCCATGAAGTGGGTGGTGACCATGATGGTCACGCCCTTGCGGGCCAGTCCGTTGATGTGGGTCCAGAATTCGCGCCGGGTGATCGGGTCCACGCCCGAAGTGGGTTCATCTAGGAACAGCACGGGCGGCCGGTGCATCAGCGAACAAGCCAATGCCAGGCGCTGCTTGTGGCCCAGCGGCAGGGAATCGGGCGTGGCGGACAGCCAGTCGCCCAGATCGAAGGTTTCGATCATCTCGGCAATGCGCTCGCGCCGGGTGTTGCCTTCCAGTCCGTAGACGCCGGCCGAGATTTCCAGGTTCTGCTGCACCGAGAGCAGGCCGTAGAGCGAAAACTTCTGCGCCATGTAGCCGAGCCGGCTCTTGGCTGCGCCGGTGGCGCGGCGCAGATCATGGCCCACCACATGCGCTTCGCCAGCAGTTGGTTTCAACAGGCCGCACAACATCTTGAAGGTGGTGGACTTGCCGGCGCCGTTAGGGCCGAGCAGGCCGAAGATTTCGCCCTTTTGCACCTCGAAGCTGACGTTGTCGGTGGCGGTGAACTCGCCGAAGCGCTTGGTGAGGTTTCGGCACGACACGGCAATGTCGGAACCCAGCTCAACCGGCGGCAGACGCTCGGCCAGCGTCGAAGTGCCGCCGGGGCCGCCACCGAGCAGATCGATGAAGGCGTCTTCGAAGCGCGCGGGCACCTGCGCCAGCTCCACTCGCGCCTGATCGGACAGGGCCTGGAGCTGCTCCGCTTGAGCGCCCTCGCGCAACACCACGCGCACGCCGGCGCCCTGGATCACGCCATCGCTCACGCTGGGCAGGTCGAGTGCCTGGGTCAGGACCGCTCGGCGCTCGGCACCGACGTCTTCCAGACGGAAACTGCGGCCTTCGAGCTGCGCGGTCAGCTCCTGCGGCGGGCCATCGAACAGGAGCTGCCCTTGGTTCAGCAGCAGCACGCTCTCGCAGCGCTCGGCTTCGTCGAGATAGGCGGTGGACCAGACCACGGCCATGCCTTCATCGGTCAGCGCCTGCACCATGCGCCACAAGTCCTGGCGGCTGACCGGGTCGACACCCACGCCCGGCTCGTCCAGCAGCAGCACCTTCGGCCGCGCCATGAGCGCACAGGCAAGGCCCAGCTTCTGCTTCATGCCGCCGGAGAGCTTGCCGGCCAGGCGTTTGGTGAAGGGTCCGAGCCGCGTGAAGTCCAGCAGCTCGGCAAACAGATCGGCGTTGCGGTCCGCATCCATGCCGCGCAACTGCGCATACAGGCGCATGTTCTCCATCACCGACAGGTCTTCGTACAGGCCAAAGCGTTGCGGCATGTAGCCACTGGCGACATGAATGGCGTCGTTGTCCTTGACCACGTCATAGCCTGCCAAGGTGACGTGGCCGGCGTTCGGCGCCAGGAGGCCGGTCAGAATCCGCATCAGCGTCGTCTTGCCGGCGCCGTCGGGGCCGACCAGACCCGTCAGCCGTCCATAGTGGATGCGCGCGCTCAAGCCCCGCAGCGCCTTTACGTCGCCGAAATGCTTGTCCACGTCTTCGATGACGATGGCAGCGTCTTCGCCCGCACCCGCAGGCACGGCGGCGATAGCAGGGCTTGCCTGCA
The DNA here is from genome assembly GCA_020160875.1 of Pseudomonadota bacterium. Taxonomy (GTDB): domain Bacteria; phylum Pseudomonadota; class Alphaproteobacteria; order Rhodospirillales; family Rhodospirillaceae; genus SHVO01. The sequence continues at coordinate 20,086 of JAIUPE010000027.1, read as the reverse complement.
TTTCAACGCTCCCCCGCCGGGATACGGGTGCCGGCTTTCGCATCGACCTCGATCGTCACCGGCATGCCCTGGCGCAAGGCACTGTCGCTGTCGGCTTCGTCGATGACGATGCGCAGGCGGTAGACCAGATCCGTGCGCAAATCCGTCGTCTCCACCGTCTTGGGGGTGAACTCGGCGCGCGGCGAGATGAAGCCGATCTGGCCGCGATAGACCTTCTCTGATGAATCGCTTTTGACGCGCACCAAAGTACCGGGCGCGATGCGCCCCAAGTCCGACTCGCCCACGTAGGCGCGCACGTAAACCGGCTTGTCCAGGCTCAGGCTGTAGACCGCGCTCTGGCTTGCGACCATGCTGCCGGGCTCCCGCACTCGTGCGATGACGGTGCCGCTACTGGGCGCCATCAACTCGGTGTCCGCCAAGGCTGTCGTGGCTTGCGCTGCGGCAGCCTGTGCGGCCGCAAGGCGAGCTTCTGCCGCGGTGATGTCTTCCTTGCGAAAACCTTCGGATGCTTGCGACAGGGCCGCCTTGGCCGCTTCGACGCCAGCGGCTGCCTGGTCGCGCGCCGTGCGGGCTGCATCGACCGTGCGCTGGCTGCTGGCGCCAGATGCCAGCAGGCCACTCTGGCGCTGGAAATTGCGCTCGGTCTCGGTGGCGAGCGCCTGGGCCTGCCTGAGGGCTTCGCGCGCCTGGGTGATTTCCTGCGGTCGCAGACCGCGGCGCAGCTTGGCCAGTTCCGCCTGCGCCACCTGCACCTGGGCCTGTGCTGCCGCAAGTGCTTCCCGATAGGGTTGCGCGTCAAGCGCCGCCAGGCGCGCGCCCGCGCTGACGGCATCGCCCTCATCGAAAGCCATGTGCATCACGCGCCCGGGCTGACGGAAGGCCAGTTGCACCTCGCGGATGTCGACGTTGCCGTAGAGGCGCAATGCATCTTGTTGTCCATGGTCGCGCGACAACCAGAACGCCAGTGCGCCGCCAAGAGCGAGCACGACGACGGCGATCACGACCCAACGGGTTTTCTTGAAGAGGAGGTTTGGAGTTTTCATCGATGGGTTTCCGCTGGATAAAGGTGCTCAGTGCTCGCGTGCGACCGGCGCATTCGCCGCTGACCGGCGCCAGGCGATGGCCGCTATGCCAGCCCACACCAACGTGCGCAGCGTCATGGCGACCACCGTGCGTCGCTCCCAGGCGCCACCCAGAGCCACATGCACTCCGAAAGCGAGGAACACGAGTGCGGTCGCCACCGTGATGACAATCGCCAACCACGCGGCCCAGCGCCGGCGCATCCACAAGCCGACGCCGGCGACGATGTAGGCGAACCCGGCCAGAAAATTGAACCAGAGCACGAAGGGCACATAGTGGCCGGCGGCTTGGCGCGCCGCGCCGTCGACAAACAGAACGGCGCCGCCCTCCCGAAGAGTGAGCAGACCGAAGCCGATCGCAAGCAGGGAGATCAGCCAGTGCCAGATGCTGCGTTGTGGATGAGTGGTCATCTTCATGGCCTTTACTTGATCGGGGAAACTCCCAGGCCTTCGTCGTCGCGGCGTGCGTGTGCATTCCGCCGGGCGGTCGGGCTGAGTGTTGAATGACGCGGATTCGCGCTGGAGGCGCAACGCGATCGCATGACCGTGGTGTGCCTCTCGGCTGACCGAGGAACTGCGTGGCGGCAGGATGGAAGGCGTTTCATCGGGTGTGCGTGATGCCACGGAGATAGATGGCAAACACGGCTGGCGCGTCGCGGCGGATGCGTGCTACATCGCCCGCCAGCAACGACTGCATCACCAGCCCTTGAATTGTGCCGATGAACAAGACGACGGCCGCGTCCACATCCAGTTCTGAATGCAGCTCGCTTCGCGCCTTACCGGCTTCGAGCAGTCGACGCAACCGCTCACCATATTGACGGGTCAAGGTCTGCACCATTTGCTTGGGCAGGGTCTCCCCCGGCCGCTGTAATTCGCCGAAGAGCATCCTCGGCACCCCCGGGTGCTCGGCCACGAAGTCGATGTGCGTCTTGAAGATCGCTTCAAGAGCTGCGAGGGGGGACGTAGCACCTTCTGCGGCCTTGTCTACTCGAGCCAGCAAGCGTTCCGTAACCCAGGACATCACCGCCTGCAGGATTGCGTCTTTAGTCGGGAAGTGACGGAACAGTGCTCCCTGGGTCAACCCCATGCGCTGCGCGATGGCCGTGGTCGTGATGTCGCTGGGGTTCTGTTCGGCAGCCAAGTCGACCACTGCCTCGACGGTGGCCGCGCGCCTCTCATCAGCCGGTAGATGCCTGGAGCGTCCGCTCATTGCTTGCATCCCAAAAAGTGAGTAATCTATTACTATCTTACCACTGTGCAGCCAGGCCGCAAGAGGGGAAGCACGAAAAAGAGGTCTCGATGAACAGCAGAACTGCTATCTCAGACGGCTGCCAACGGTCGATTTCTAGCGGGCGCAAACGTCGCCCTCCGCACCTCATTGGCGGAAGGGCGCCGGCACATCGCAAGCCTGGCGGGGCGTAAGTGGGCGGGATGTGGATGGAGATGCTGGCGCCCGAGAGGCCGAACCAGAAGAAGACGAACAGGAGGTGGCCTTGGATTTCAGATTGCTGCGCTACTTCATCGCAGTCGCGGAAGAACTGCATCTGGCCCGGGCAGCCGAGCGTCTGGGCATCGAGCAATCGCCTGTGTCACGTGCGATGCGCGACCTAGAAAGCCAGCTTGGCGTGCAGTTGTTCGACCGCAGCACACGCCTGACGCGGCTGACCTGGGCCGGCCAGGTGTTCCTCGGCGAATGCCGGCGCGTGCAGGCCACCGTGGAGCAGGCAGTCAAGAGCGCCAAGGCGGCGGCACAGGGCTACCAGGGCCATCTGCGCATCGCGATCTGCGACGGCCTGGCGCAGCCCCGCATCGCCACCTTGCTGGCACGCAGCCGCGAGGAGGAGCCCGAGATGGAGATTCGCGTCTTCGAGCTGCCGTTCGCGCAGCAGCTCAAGACGCTGCACGACGATCTGCTGGACATCGGCTTTGCGTTGTCAAACGCGGTACATGATGGCCTCGTCGCCGAGCCGGTGTGGACCGATCCGCTGTCGGTGATCGTGCCCGCACGCCACCCCTTGCTGGCACACGTGCAGGTGCCGCTGGCCGAAGCCCTGAAGTTCCCGCTGGTTCTGTGCCATCCCGAATCGGGATCGGGCTGCCGCCATCAGATTCAAGCGCTGCTGCAGGACGCAGGCACGCCGCTCAAGCTGGTCGATGAAGTGACCAGCCTGGGCGTGATGCTGACCCTGGTCGGTGCCGGCTACGGCATCGGCTTCGCCATCGCCTCGCAGGTGCAGACGCTACAGCGCCCGGACATCTCCATTCGTCCCTTGGCCGGCAGCCCACCGGTGCTCTCTACCTACCTGCTGCGCCGCCGGGGCGAACCCTCGGAGCCCATGAAGCGGTTCATCGAGCGGGCGAAAGGCGGGCGGGACCGGGCCTGTCGATGATGAGTCAATCCTTTGAGGACGCAGCTCACCTGTCCGTAGCGGCCTGTGGCGTGATGTGCCAGTGGACAGATAGACTTCGGTATGAAATCCGATGCTCTGGCTGTTGATGGATGTGCTTGGCTCGCTTTGGATCACCCGCAACGGCCTGCGTTGACCAGGCCGAAGACTTGAGTCCACAATCGAGTCCATTCCGTGACGCTTGGATCGGAAAAAACGTTCGTAATAAACGAGTTAGCGACCGGGTGCTGTTCCCATCACCCGCTCCAATCTTCCTCGCGAGGCGAGCGAGGTTGTCACGCCGAGGCCCTGTGTCGTGTTAGCGAAAGCAGGGATGATGGCGGCCTCCCAACTCGCGAGCTTTGGGCTGGCAGCCTCATCCGGCTTATGTGGGATGTTGATTTAGTAAGGCAGAACGTCCACCCATGACGGGTCCAGATTCTCAGGCGGATGGCGCCGGCGCTCCTCAGGAGGGCGCCCTGCGCAATACCCACTTCGATTTTCAGGCTAAGGTTTTCCAGGCCCCTGGGGCGTGTTTTGTCCTCAAGGGTAAGGACAAGGCGCCGATGTTCGCGGTCGAGATGGGCGCGGGACTCGGCTACATCACGCTGAAGGACTTGCGTAAGACCTTTCATATCGCCGAGGGCAGCCACGACGATAAGCTCATCGAGCGTGCCGCCGCCGGGCTGCGCCATGTGCCCGATATCCGTCCCGGCGATGAAATACCCAACGAGATTTTGAACGGCACGGCGTCCTGGACCGTCGCGCGCAAGCACAAGCAGATCGCCCGCGACCGCATCCAGGTCCAACTGCTGTCCTGGATGAGCGGCAAGCCCATCGTCTACACCACTCAGGGAGAACTGAAGGAGATCGTCGGCAAGGACGAGAACAAGAAGGCTCTCAAGGACGCCTTCGGCAAGGCGGCCGCGGCGTTGGGCTTCGCCGCCGGCGAGGCCGAAAAAGTGCTCGACCTCATCGAAACCCTCGCGCGCGAGATCTGTTATGTCGAGGCGCTGCGCGAACGTTCGCTAGAACTTAAGAAAATCCAGCGCAATGTCGAGGGTTTGACAAAGGTCTATAACGACATCCGCGGCTCGGCCGACGTCAGTCGTGTCAAATTGCTGATGGTGCGGGGCCTGAACGAAAGTGAAAACATCCTCAACAACGTCGACGCCGAAACAGCCGACATCATGAATGCGCTGATGTCGCTGGATTATGTCATCAAGGCCGTGCGCGACGCTCGCGATTCGCTCCATTTCTTGCTGATGGAATGGGATCCTGTCATCGCCAAATGGGAAAATCTCACTCTCGTACGCTGTCAGGAAGTCGACCGCGCGCTCCTGGCGACTTACAAATTCCTCGCCTCGCGGTTCGACACCGGGAAGAGCCTGATGCGGAAATCGGGAAACTGATCCGCGTCTAACGGGATAAATGCCGGATCAAGTCGTGCATGAACTTCGTGCCCGCCTCGACCTGGGAAATTTCAATATATTCGTTGGGCTGATGGGCTTGCGAGATCGAGCCTGGTCCGCAGATCACCGTCGATAGGCCGGTCTGTTGGAACTGACCTGCCTCGGCGGCGAAGGCGACCGCGCGCGTCACATTATCCCCCGTTAGCATGCGGCATAGTTGCTCGGCATCGGACTCGCGCTCCGGCTTTAGCGCCGGCGTACCGGCGCGCGGGATGGTCTCGATGTTGCAGTCCGGTGCGATCGCACGCATGCGCGGCAGCACGTCATGGGTGCAATGTTCCATGAAGCGGCGGATGTAGCGGTCCGGATCGTCTTCAGGTAGGGCGCGCACGTCCCACTGGAACTCGCAACTTCCGGCCATGATATTGATCGCCGTGCCGCCGTTGATGACGTTCACGGTCAATGTGGTGTGCGGCGGCTCGAAAAGCCCATTGTGGGGGCCTTTTGCCGCCGCTTCTTCGCTCATGGCGCGCAGGTATTGGATGAGTTCGGCCGCGATCATCACCGCGCTCACGCCGCGATGGGTCTGCGATGAATGCGATTCATGGCCTGTCACGATGGTGCGTACGCCGGTGATACCTTTATGCGCGCTGACGACCTTCATATCTGTCGGCTCGCCGACGATCACCGCGCGGGGCGCAGGCAGCTCCTTGTTCAAAAGGCGGATCAGCGACGGTACGCCCGCGCATCCGACTTCTTCGTCATAGGAAAACGCGAAGTGTAGCGGGGCCCTCAACTGGGCCGCTTGCATTTCGTCCAGGGCCGCGAGGGCAATCGCGAGGAAGCACTTCATGTCCGCCGTGCCGCGTCCATAAAGGCGTCCGTCCTTGGCCACGACGCTGAACGGGTCGGTATGCCAATCCTGTCCATCGACCGGCACAACGTCGGTATGGCCCGATAAAACTACGCCACCCGCGACATTTGGGCCGACGGTGGCCAGCAAATTGGCCTTGGTCTTCTCCTCGTTGTAGACGAGGCGGCTTTCGACGCCGTGCTCTTTCAACAAGCCTTGAACGAACGCGATGAAGGCGAGATTGGAATTACGCGAGACCGTATCGAACGCCACCAGCTTTTCCAGCATGGCGATGGAGCGGGCGGTGGCGGCGGAGATACTCATTCCTTCATCCGCCACTTTGTTCCATCGGCGCGGTCCTCGATCAGGACGCCAAGATTATCCAGCGCCGCGCGCACGCGGTCGGCTTCGGCAAAGTTGCGCGTCTTGCGCGCTTCGTTCCGCGCCGCGATCAGGCGTTCGACTTCGGCCACGTCCACCAATTTCGCTTTTGGCGCCGCCGCGAACCAATCCGACGGTTTCTGCTGTAGGACTCCCATCAGCGCGCCGGCGGCCAGCAACTGACCTTTAAGCTTGGCCTTCTCCGCCGCGTCGGTGCTTGAATTAAGCGCGCGTGCAAGCGCCGAGATCTCCGCCATTGCGGCCGGTGTGTTCAAATCGTCTTCCAGCGCGGCGACAAAAGCCTCCGGCGGATTCTCGTCCGTTTCCTCGATGTCGGCCACCTGGTCCAACGCGCCATACAGGCGGTCCAGCGTGCGTTTGGCCTGCAAGGTGGAATCGTCGGACCAATCGAGCGGTTGGCGATAGTGGGCCGACAGGATCGCCCAACGCAGCGCTTCGCCCGGTGTGGACTTCAAGGCCTCGTTGGAGCTGATGATATTTCCCACCGACTTCGACATCTTCTCGCGATTCATCGTGAGGAAGCCGTTGTGCATCCAGATGCCGACAAAACGCGTTCCGCCATGGGCGCAGGTGCTTTGCGCGAGCTCGTTCTCATGGTGCGGAAAAATAAGATCATGTCCGCCGCCGTGGATGTCGATGGTTTCGCCGAGGTGCGCATCGATCATCGCGGAGCATTCGATATGCCAGCCCGGACGACCGCGGCCCCATGGGCTGTCCCAACCCGGGAGGTCCGGTGTCGAAGGTTTCCACAGCACGAAATCGGCGGGATCCTTCTTGTACGGCGCGACTTCCACGCGCGCGCCCGCGATCATGTCGTCGCGGTTGCGTCCCGACAACGCGCCGTACTTCTCGAAGCTCGGTACATGGAACAAGACGTGACCCTCCACGGCGTAGGCGTGGCCGCGATCGATCAGGTCTTGGATCATCCGCAGCATCTGCGGGATGTGTTGTGTCGCGTGGGGCTCGATCGTTGGACGCAGGACGTTGAAGGCGCCCATGTCATCATGCCAAATCTTGGCGAACTTCGACGTGATCACATCGATGGGTACACCGTCCTTTTTGGCCGCAGCGTTGATCTTGTCGTCGACGTCGGTGATGTTGCGCGCGTAGACCACCAGCGGATAGCGGTCCTTGAGGATGCGGTACAGGACGTCGAAGACGACCGCGGGACGCGCGTTGCCGACATGCGTGTAGCCGTATACCGTCGGACCGCACACATACATCGTGACGCGATTCGGGTCGGCGGGCGTGAAGAGCTCCTTGCGGCGGCTCAACGTATTGTAAAGAGTCAGCGGCATGACGACGCGGGTCCGGAAATCCTAAGGTTCCCGGTGATAGCGCGAATGCCGGGGTGAGGGCAAATACGGCGCGGTTATAGGGCTTTACAGCGGCGGGGGGCCGCGAAATCCGCCGCGTTCGCGTCCTTCGGGCCGTAGCCCCGGAGCGTCGCCTTCCGCGGGCGCCTTTGGGATCCAAAGCTTTTGCTGCCAGCCGGCCGCGCGTTTGACGCCCGCGGCTTTTTCAGCATCCGTCAGCGCCGCGCGCACGGCGCCCAGGACCTTCGGATCGGGAGGCTGGAACGCGACGCGGGCTTTGCTCGGATTGGCGTCGTACAGCGCGAGCCAGTATGCCGCTTCCGCGCCGTCGTGGGCCGGTGAGTCGCCGCCGAAGTGGAACGCCAGCGAAGCCTGAGCTTCCGGCCAGCCGGCATCGGCGGCGCGTGTGATCCAGACGACGCCTTCATCGCGCGTGTCGGTGGCTTCCAAAAGACATTCACCAAGCGCGGTTTGCGCGTTCTCGTATCCGGGGCCAAGCCGCGCGACGGGACGCAGGAGTTTAACGGCGGTCGCGCAATCGCCCTTCGCCTTGAACTCGGTCGCTTGGATATATGCGCCGTTGGGATCGCGTCCCGGGCGCACGGCGATGCTCGTGCCGTCCGCGCGCTGCGCCACCACCATGCTTTCGTCGCGGTCACGCTCCATTCCCGCGCGCGGGCCGCCACAGGCCGCAAGGCCGAGGGCGGCGATACTCGCGCACGTAAACAGAGTGAGGTGTTTCATCAGAAGCGGAACCGGATGGTCACGGCGGCGGTGTGCGACAGGAAGCCCGAAGCGACTTCGGCGTCGTAATCCAGGCTCACCGACGAATAGCTATCCTTATGCGCGACGCCGAAGCCGGCGGTCATGCGGTTCTGGCCCCACACATTGCCGATGTTGGTGAAGGTCGGACCGCCCGAGGCGAAGCGCGCGGTCACGGCCACGGGGTCTTTCATGAACTCGCGCGTGTAGCCGCCGCGCAGCTGCGCTTCGATATAGCTGTCGTACGACAGCGGGATGTTGCGGTTGACGGCGAAGCCCGCCGTGCCGCGCAGCGATTCACCCGTACGGTCATCGACTGAAAGGTTCACGCCCGCGCCGCCGCCGGTTTCGGTGTAGGCGTTTTCCTTGATGTTCAGGTACGAAACCCGTCCGTAGGGGCCGAACTCATAAAGCCCACTGTGGAACAGATAACCGGCTTCGACGCTGCCGTTGTACTGGTAACCGCTCCATTTGCCGACGGCCTTGCGGTCGAGGCCGCCGAAGTCCACCGTGCGCTGCGGCTGGTCGTAGGTGTTGTACGCGCCGCCGGCGATTCCTTGAACGTAGAGATTGCCGCTCTGATGGTGAGCGTAAGCATGTAATTGCGTGCTGTAGAACTGCACCGGCGAATGCGTCGCGACGTTCAAGCTGACGGAGTGCCAGGACTCGACAAAGCTGAGGCCCGCCGTGGTATTGCCGCTGCGGTCGATGGGGAAGTCCGCGCCCAGCGCGATGCCAAGGCCCCAATAAGAGAAGCCGTTCTGTTCGCCCTTGCCTTGTTGGTCGCCATAATTGCCCAGGGCTTGGACCCAGAAGCTCGCGATATCGCCGCGTGAGTGATCCGGCGCGCCGCCGCGTGCGACACCGAGCAGACGGCGGCGGATCATGCCGCTCGTCGCATCGGCCGACGAAAGCGCCGTCTGCAGAACCGCACCGCTGCTGTCGGGCATGAGTTGCTTGAGGCCATTATTGAATTCGGCTTGGGTTGCCAGTCCCGACAGGGCCGTCGCGACGGACGAGTCCTGATTGAGCGCTGTGGCGAGAGAATTGTAGGCCGCCGTCATATTCGGGCCGAGGCCGAGTGCGGCCGCGGTGCGGCGCTCGACGGTCAACTGCAGAATGCTTGGATCGTTCGGCGCCAGGCTGAATGCGATGTTGTTCATGTAGGAGACCGGCACTTCCGACATCTGGGCTAGCGGTGCGCCCAGGGTCAGTGTCCCCGCGTCGATCAGCGTGTAGACCTGACGGCCTTCCAGGATGCCCGTGATGGTGGTCACCAGCTTTGTATCGCCCGAGATCGTCACATTGCCGTTGGCGGCCAGCAGCGGGGCGCCGGAATTGCCCGAGATATCGAAATTGATGCGCGAGCCGTTGATGAACTGCGCGGCTTCGGTGCGTAACGGGCCGGCCGACAGCAGCGAGAGTTCGGACGACGACGCCGTGATGTTCGCGAGCGTGCCCGTGCCCATCGTGAAGCCGCCTTTGGCCGAGGCGCCGGCGAGGGTAATGCCGCCGTTGCCGTTGCCGAGGTTGATGCGGCCCGTGATCGTGCCGCCGTTCAGGTCGACGACGCTCGCGCCGGTCTTCGACGCGCCGGACTGGAAGGTCACGGTGCCGTCGATCTTCGCGGTGCCGCGCATCGTCAGCGACTGGAACCCGCCGCCCAAGAGGACGTCGCCGGTGATGATGCCAGTGTTGTTGAATGACATGCCGGCGGTGTTGGCGCGGAAGTCGATCGCGATTTTCTCGCCCGTGCTGCCGGTGGCGAGTTTGGCCGTGATGTCGCCGGCATTTCCAAATGTGACAACCGAGCCCGAGCGGTCGACAATGCCGTAGGAGCCTGCGGTGGAGCCGTCCGACGTCGCGTTGATCTTGCCGCTGTTGAGCACGGTGCTTACTTGGGCGCCGCTTTCGATCACGATGCCGTAGGCGCTGCCGCCCTTGTTGCCAACCACGCCGGTGGCGGTGTTGGTCGTTGAGTCCGTGGTGATCGCGGTGATGTCGCCGCTGTTGTTCACCGTCGGGACGGTGGCGAAGCCGCCGATGCGGAGGCCGGTCGCCGTGGCGTCGAGGGCATAGGAGTTGATGTTGCCGCCCGCGTTGGAGAAGCCGTTGGTCAGGGTCGTTGTGTAGATCGTGCCGCCGGTCGACTGGCCTTCGATGTTGATGGCGACGGCATTGGTGCCGGCGATGGCGCCCGAGGTGGTCAAGATTCCTTGGTTGATGAACGAATATTCGTTGTCGCCGCGCCGCCCGATGACGATGTTCTGGGGGCCGCTTGGACCGCCTTGCGAAATCAGCACCGCCGGTCCGGGGCCGAAGGTGTCGATGGTGGCGTCGATGGGGAGCGCCGCCGCGGCCGTGGCGTCCACCTGCTGCTGCGCGGTGGTGTAGCCGTTGCCCGCGATACCGAATCCGTCCGTGAGGCTCGAAGCCACCCACACGCCGGCCTTGGCGGGCAGTGGCGCGGTGCGCTCAATGCGAATGCCGTCCGGGCTGACCAGCTGCTCGGGGTTGCCGGCCGTGATCGTGCCGCTGTGGACATAAGCGCCCTCGATGCCGCCGCCGATGTAGATGCCGACACCATTGGTATTTGTCGCGGTGATGGCGCCGCTCGAGTTGAAGTTGCCGATGATATGGCCGGTGGTCTTGACGGCGTAGGAATCCGTGCCCGCGACATTCAGCACACCGTTGTTCGTCAGATCGCCGATCAGCGTGGATTCGATCGAGATGGCCGAGGAGCCATTGCCCGCGACGCCGATAACGCCGCCGACATCGTTGATCACCGAGCCGGTGAGCGTGCCTGGGCCTGTCACGCGGATCGCGGCGTTATTGACCTGCGAATTCAGGAGCGCGCTGCCTTCCTGTGGGCCCTGCACGGTGAGCTGACCGAAGTTTTGAACGCTACCGGTCCGGTTCTGCGACAGGTCGACCAGGATGCCCGCGGCGTCTTTTTCGGCCTTCGTGTCGAGCGTACCGCGATTGGTGATCGTGTTGTTGCTGTTCAGCGTGATGATCGTCGGGTCCGAGACCGCGATGCTGCCGGCCGATTCGACGACGATGTTGCCCGGTCCGTTGCCGTCGCCGGCCAGGGTCGAGGCTGGTGTGGTGCGGGCGGTCGAGATCGAAAGGTCGCCCGCGTGGGCGACTTTCACCGTCAAGGAGGACACGGCCGTTGCCAGCGCGAGGTATGATCCTAATTTCTTTAACGTGGTAGCGCGGCCGGACATCAACTCATCCCCCTGGCGAAAGAACACCGTAGGCCAGCCCGGGAAGGACTGGCCCAACGTAGAAACCGTAGGCCGGCCCAGGACGGGCCAACCGCGGCGCACCTTATAGCAATAACACCGGCGATTACGGCAACCTTGTGATGATCCTCCCCGGGCCGTGATTCGCGAGGGTTCAGAAGGAGGAACGCAAGCAAGGCGGGCTGCCCCGTGCAGGCTAGATAGGAGCGAGCCTTAACTAAGCTTCAATTTTCGGCTGTTACGGTTCTAAAGTGACGGTCGCCACTGTCGCGATTTCAACGTAAATATTTGTTTTTACGATATAAATTGCGAAAAAGACGGTTTTAGCGCCAGGAATAGAAGTAAAAGCGTCCGGGGAAACGATGGGACAGCCGCGCAACATCTTTGTCGCTTTTGAACTTCTCCGTCCGGAGAGGGGGGACGATCGGATCGCGCAGACGATCGAGGCGCTTGGCTGCGCCTGGGCCCGAATCAACAAGCATACGTTCTATATCCACGGCGATTTCGACGCCCAGTACGTTGGCAACAAAGTGTGGGCGGCCATGAACATGGACGACAAACTGGTCGTCATCGACGCCAGCAAGAACGATGCCCGCTGGTACAACATCAAGCCCGAGATTTCCGAATTCCTCGTCGCGAACTGGCACGCCTAGGCGTGCCTAGCGCCGGGTCGCCATACCATAAGCCGCAGCGACATTTATCCAGTTGATCGCTCCCATGAACGCATCGACATAAGCGCCCGCTTTGGCGCCGTAGTCCATGTGGTAGGCATGCTCATACATATCGAGAGCTAGGATCGGGATGCCGTCTGCCACCGTCATGGTGTGATCGGCCGCCCACTGGTTCACGAGCCGGCCCATGCGCGGCGAGTAGGTGAGCAGCACCCAACCCGATCCACCGCCGAGCGCCTTGCCGGTTGATGCGAATTCATTGCGCCATGCCGCAACACTCCCAAAGTCGCGCGTCAGCGCGCTCGCGATGTCGCCGCCCGGCTCGCCGCCGGCGCCAAGGCTGGCGAAATGGATCTCGTGCAGGATCATCGAATTCGCTGCGATGAGTTGCTCGCGCTTGAGCCCGTTGACGGCAAAGCCGGGCGCCGTGGCGATATCAAGCTTCGCGAGTTCGACATTGATCGCGTTCAGGCGCGTGACGGCGCCTTTGTAATTGTTGTCGTAGTGGCTGCTGATGATTCTTTCGGAAAGTCCTTTGATGGATTTCGGGTCCAGGCCGAGCGGTTTTGGCTCAAAGCTCGCGGGCGTGGCGGCGTGGACCGGCGCGCTGTGCGCGGCGATTGCGCCGAGCGCGAGCGCGCCGCCGGCCGCGAGTAGGTCCCGCCGGTCAATTTGAAGGGCCATGCAAATCTCCCACATTGTTTGCCGAGAAATTACGCGACAGGCCAAAGTGGCGCGAGCACAGCATGATGCTTTGCCGCGCGGATCGAGCGGTCGTGATGCGCTCAGAATGCGTCGAATGAACAGCGCCGGGCATGACGTCGGCGCAGCCGCAACTCTTCCGGAAGAGGGTTAAGCGACGTTCGCGTCCGTTGGTGCGGCGCTGGGCGACTTCATCGCCATGCTGAAGGCCGCGGTCACCTTGCGGATCAGATCGATTTCCACCGACGACGGATCGTCGTAATGGTCGGCGATGCCATCGACGTTGGTGGCCAACGATTGGCAGAGCTGCGACAGTTGGACGTCCTTCAGCTTGTCGGCGACCTTCGAGGCGTCACGCAGCACGCCCGCCAGCGTGTGCAGATCGGTCTGTACTTCCTCGCCGATCATCTGCGTATCGTAGGCTTGCACCAGGCGTTCGCACACTTCGCCCAGGCGGAAGCTTTGTGAATCGAGCTGCGCCTGCAGGACCTTCTGCAGCGACCCTTCGACGGCGGCCTTGAGCGCCAGTTTGTCCATGTCGCGCCCGTTGACCTTCTCGAGCAGCGTATTGACCACCGGGAAACGTTTCACGCCCGCCGCGCGGTCCTCGGCCTTTCGTTCGGGACCCACGTAACCTTCCACGGCGATGAAAGGGCGGCGATGGAACGTGACCAGTTTCAGGCGCTCCTGAATGCGATCGGCCGCCACCGGTTTGATGATGATGTCGTCCACGCCCGCTTCGATCGCGAGGTCCAAGGCTTCGCGCCGGGTGGCCGAGACTAGCATGCTGATCAGCAGGAACGGGTTGTCGCCGAGCCTCTGGAAACGGATGTCGCGCACCAGGGCGTAGATGCCTGGATCGAAATTATCGGCCAGCACCAGGAGGTCGGGCGGCACTTCTGTGATTAATTCGCGCAGGCTGTCGATGGTCGCGTGACATACGACTTGCTTCAATCCTTGCGCGAGAAACATGTCGCGCAGCTTATTGCGCTCATAATAGTTGGTTTCGCCAATATAGACGGTGGCCTTCTTGAGGTTTTCACGATCTAAATTGGCCATGATGCACTGCAGCGAAAGAGCGCCGGATTATCCGTCGCATTTGAGTCAGCATTTTGGGCGATTGGTGGCTCCGGCGCAAGCTGATCCAGCGGCTTTTAAACCGCTGAGAGTTCGCTCACGTTCCTTTTAGGAATAGAAGTCACCGTGAACCGCTCAATGTGAAGTTGAGGCGACCAATAATGCCGCGGTAATCCCGCTTTCTCTCGCAGGGCGTCAAAAAAAGCCCGCGGTGTGCGCAGTGTCTCCCAAACTTGCGGTAGGAACAGACTCCGGTGCCCCTCGGCGCTGATCACGAAACCGTCCGTTCCCGCGCGCGCCTGCCGGAAAAGATCATCTTCGTTCGTACAGCTCATTGTTTCGAAGGAGCCGAGGATGCTGATTCCCACGGACACCCGGCGTAGCGCTTTCTGATCCAGGGGCCGAAAGCGCGGGTCGCGAAATCCCGCGCCATAGGCGTTGTTTGCTACGTCTTCGACCAGCGCGCGGCGCGCGGTGACCGACCCAATGCATCCGCGCAGTTCGCCACTTTCCTCGAGGGTCACAAAGCTGGCGCGCGACGCACGCAAGGGCGCGGCGAAGCGCGTGGCCGTGAGGATCGGCGCGGCATTATGTTCGAGTCCATAACGCAGCGCGTCGGCGGCCACGCGGCACAACGTCTCGCCATGGGATGCCGCCAACTCGCCATCTGATATTTCAGGTGCTGTCATTTTTTCCGGCCCCGTAAATCGCCCAAGATCCGTAACCGACCACGCGGTCGCGGGAGCCCGCGGTGTCTCCGGAATTGCGAAGATCGACGCGCTCGATGCGCGCGCCGTGCTTTTTTGCGAGCGTCAACAGGCCCGCGATCGGCAGAAAGCCGCAGGCGCGGTCGCCGTTCAGCTCTTCGCCTGCGAAATGCTCGATGCTCGTCGCCGTCGCACTATCCCGGCGCCTGGCGTCGTCATAACCGTGGAAATGGCTGAGATCGGAACTGATGACAATCAGGTTCGACGAGTCGTCCCAGAACCGCGCAAGCACATCGGCGACGGCGCGTGCGTTCGTGTCACCCACCGCCAGAGGGACCAGCGCTGCCTCCGGCGCGATGCGTTGCAGAAATGGAAGCTGCACTTCTAAGCTGTGTTCCATCGCGTGAGCGTCGTCGTCGAAGACGATTTGCGGCAGGTCCTTCAAACCCTCAAGCGCGTCCCGGTCGATCATTATTTCGCCAAGCGGCGTCGCGAAGCGGACCGCCTTCGGCGCGGCCAGGCCGCGCACATAGACGCGGTGCGTGGGCCCCAGCAGCACCACGCGGCGTACGTTTGCGCCGTGGTCTTTCAAAAGCGCGTAGGCTTTGCCGGCCACGGCGCCGGAATAGGCGTAGCCCGCGTGCGGCACGATGAGAGACTTGGGACGTTCGTGGACCTGCGGTTTCACCTCGGCGAGGAAGCCCGCAATGGTCGTGCGCAGCTCATCCGGATCCGCCGGATAGAAGGTTCCGGCGAGGGCGGCCGGCCGCGTCGTCGCTGTGCCGTTGGCCATCACGAAAATCCTTTAAGGTGGAGCGCGCCTCCTCGCCGAGCGGCGGTTCGGCTAGAATATATGATGAATGGATAGAATCTCCACAATCGCTCCACCCCCGGCGACTGCCGAGAAAAGGCCACTGGAGAAAATACCGGGGCCGGCGGCCGGCTATTGGACGAGACTCGCCGACGGTCGGTTGCAGTGCGATGTCTGTCCACGCGAGTGCAAGCTCCAGGACGGGCAACGGGGGGTGTGTTTCGTGCGCGGGCGCGCCGGCGACACGATGGTGCTTTCAACATATGGCCGCTCGTCCGGCTTCTGTGTCGATCCCATCGAGAAGAAGCCGCTCAATCACTTTCTACCCGGTACGCCCATCCTGAGCTTTGGAACCGCGGGCTGCAATCTCACATGCAAGTTCTGTCAGAATCACGACATCTCAAAATCGCGCGAGATGGATACGCTGATGGACCAGGCGCCGCCCGAACGCATCGCGGAAGCGGCGAAAGCCGGGGGCTGCCGTTCGGTCGCCTTTACCTACAACGACCCCGTCATCTTCATGGAATATGCGGTTGAGACGGCCAAGGCTTGCCATGCCGTTGGCTTGAAGTCGGTCGCCGTCACCGCCGGGTACATGAAACCGGACGCGCGTCGTGATTTTTATGCTCACATGGATGCGGCAAACATCGACCTCAAGGGATTTACCGAGGACTTCTACGCGCGTCTTTGCACCAGCCAGCTCGCGCCGGTGCTCGATACGATCAGATACGCCTATCACGAAACGCCGTGCTGGATCGAGCTGACGACTCTTTTGATTCCCGGGGAAAACGATAATCCCGAGGAACTCAAGCGTCTCGCCGATTGGGTGGCCGCCGAACTCGATGAAACCGTGCCGATCCATTTCACGGCGTTCCATCCCGATTATCGTATGAGCGACAAGATGCGCACGCCCGCCGAGACCTTGCACGAGGCGCGCGAAATCGCGCGCAGCGTCGGCTTGCGCTACGTATATACGGGCAACATTCACGATAGGGCGGGCGGCAGCACGCTCTGCCATGGTTGCGGCAAGGTCGCCGTCGGCCGCGACTGGTATGAAATCGCCCAGTGGAATCTCGATAGCGTCGGCGCGTGCAAAAGCTGCGGGACAAGATGCGCGGGCGTGTTTGACGGTCCCCCCGGCAATTGGGGGCGTAAACGTCAGCCGGTCAAATTGGCGGTGAGGCTCAACCCGTAGCGGTCTGTGCCGCCGCCGCGGCTTCGGCCTGCTGATGCGGTGCGGGGCCCATCTTCGCAACCTTGGCGAGTTCGAACGCCTTGGTCAGCTTGCGGATGGTCGAGAGCGCGTGGTCCGTGGGGTTTTCGTACTTTTCGGTCAGTTCCTCGACCTCGCGTGCCATCCGTGTACAGATTTGCGCAAGTTCGGGCTCGCCCAGCACGCGCGCCGTGCGCGCCGCGTCTTCCAAGACGCTGACGAGGATCAGGAGGCGCTCTTCGAGCTCCTTGTTGATTTGTTTTTCGTCGTAGGCCTTCAGGATCAAGCCGCAAATCCAGCCCAGCTTCAGGCCGTGGCTGTCCAGGCGCGCAGCCATTACTTCGTTCATGTTGCTTTCGACTTCGCGCGCGAGTTCGGCCTGCGACAGGCGGCGGCCTTCGAGTTTGGCCTTGAAGGTGTTCACGACGCTAAGCTGGCGGATCTTGGATGGGCGATCGCCGCCTGGCTTGCGCCGTTCGGGGCCGACATAATCGGTGGTCGCGATAAAGGGCAGGCGATTCATCGTCATGTGCGCAATGCGCTCGAGCAGTTTGCCCGGCGAGACTGGCTTTATCATCACATCGTCGGCGCCGGCCATAATCGCTTTCTTGACCGCTTCATCGCTCTCGGCGCGCACCATCAGCGTCACCATGATGAATGGATTACGGCCGATCTTGAAGTGGCGGATGTCGCGGATCGTGTCGAACAGCGAGGTGTCGATGTCGTCTGCGGCGATGAGAAGGTCGGGCGGCGATTCTTTGATGGCGTTCAGGAGGTCGTCCATGCGCGCAAACGTGCGCGTCTTACGGAAACCTTCACCGCGCATCATGGCGCGCATGCTCTCGCGTACCTGCTCGTTCGGTTCGCCAAGATAAACGTCGACGTCCGAGAGCTTGTCTTTATCGAATTTTTTCATCGCGAGGTGCGGTCTCAACTGGGAATCAGGTTACCCCGGAAAGATAAGCAACCTTTCCGCGATAGGCTACCCTACCATTCAGCGCGCGAAGTTAAAACGCGAATTCGGCCCGAAACCTTAAGGCCGGGCCGAATGGGCGGTCGCGGAGTCGTTGAGCCTACAAATGCTGGGTCGGCGGCACTTTTTCGCGCCAACGTGGGTCCTCGGCGTCTAGGATTTTCTCGAGGGTGGCGATACGGCCTTCCATCTTCTCCAGAAGTCCGACCATGCGCTCCATCATCTGCTGCTCTTCACCCGAAACCTGGTGATCCATCCGATTAGCTCTCCGATAGTGAAACACGATCCAAACGACCGCGATCACCATGATGAACGGCATCATTACGCCGAGTTCCGCGACATCCATCTTTATTCACCCACGCATTCCCCTTGTGGACGCTACACGCGCCCCAGTCCCCTAAGCTCGCGGTCCATCTGGAACTCCCGCGAGGTCACGACATTCTCCAGTGTGCGCAACCGGTCTTCGACGCGATCAAAACGCGTCTTCACGTCCGTGAAGCGCCACGCACTGGCGGGGCGGCGGTGTTCCGCCTCGCGGCGCGTGTCGTCGATGCTCGTGCGAAGCTCTTCGTAGCGGCTGCCGTCGGCGGGCTTATTGTCGATCATCCACGCCGCAACAAGATAGACCACGATCGGCCAGCCGCCGGCGATGATGGTGCCCGCGACCACCAGGACGCGCACAACCGTCACATCCCAGTCGAAATGATCGGCGATACCGGCGCAAACGCCGAAGATCTTGCCGTTCTGTTTATCGAGATAAAACTTGCGTCGAGCGCGGCTCATTTCTTGTCCCCCGCCTGCGTCGTCAGGCCCATCCCCGCCTTCAGCTTGGCGAGATCGTCGTCTATCTTGCTTGAGGCTTCAAGAGAGGCAATTTCACTGGCCAAAGTGGCGCTGCCGCCGCCGAGGTCGAACGCCTCGACACGGCCTTCCATTTCATCCAGCTTGCGCTCGACTTGATCGAAACGCGCGACCGCATTGTCCACGCGGCCGTTGTAAAGATGCTCGCGCACCGCGAAGCGCGCGTTGGCTGTCTGCGCGCGGGCAAGTAGGCCCGCTTGCTTGGCTTTGGCTTCCGCGAGTTTGATCTGCAGACGGCCGATATCGGCATCCAACTCGGTCATGCGTTCCTTCAACGCTTCATCGTCGCGCTCCAGAAGAGTGATCAGGTCGGCGACTTTGGAGCGCTCCACCAGTGCGGCGCGCGCCAGGTCCTCACGATCCTTGGTTACCGCGAGTTCGGCACGTTTGGTCCATTCATCGGCCGCGTCTGTCAGCCGGCCTACGCGCCGGCGGATTTCCTTGCGGTCCGCGATCAGGCGCGCCGCATCCGAACGCACGTCGACCAGCGTGTCTTCCATTTCCTGAATGATCAGACGGATCATCTTCGCCGGATCCTCGGCCCGGTCGAGCAGGGCGGTGATGTTGGCGTTCACGATGTCCGTTAGCCGAGAAAAGATCCCCATTGGGTCCTCCGAAGTGACTATGGCCCAACTTTTGCAACTCTCGTGCCAGAATGAACTTTCGGCATATCTCATTGGATTTATTGCTGTTTTTTGTGGTCTCTCTCATGCAATGTTGCAAAAAACAGCAATAAGTGAGAAAAATACATAACAATTTAGCGAAAATCGCGAACCATGAACCTTCCAGCACCTCTGGGCGAATCGTCAGCCTTTCTGGGCCATTTGGACCAACTCTCGCGGGTGGCGCCCCTTGATCGCCCGATCCTCATCATTGGCGAGCGCGGAACCGGTAAGGAGCTTTCGGCCGCGCGCGTGCACTTCCTCTCGCGCCGTTGGTCGGGCCCGCTCGTGAAGCTCAATTGCGCGGCGTTGCCGGAGACGCTGCTCGAAGCCGAACTGTTCGGGGTGGAGCCCGGTGCCTTTACCGGCGCCGCCAAACGCCGTCTGGGCCGCTTCGAACTCGCCGACGGTGGAACGCTTTTCCTTGACGAGATTGGCAACGCGCCGCTCGCGGTGCAGGAAAAGGTATTACGCGTCATTGAATACGGCGAATTCGAACGCCTCGGCGGCAGCGACACCATATCGGTGTCCGTGCGCGTGGTCGCGGCGACCAATCGCGATCTTCCGGCCGAGGCGCGCGCTGGGCGCTTCCGCGAAGACTTGCTCGACCGCTTGGCCTTTGACGTTCTCACGCTTCCGCCTATCCGCGCGCGCAGCGGCGACATTGCGCTCCTGGCCGAACATTTCGGGCGGGCGATGGCGGCAGATCTCGGCTGGGAAGTCTTTCAGGGATTCAGCGCCGGTTCGCTTGCCGCGCTCGAGGATTATGCGTGGCCCGGCAATGTGCGCGAGTTGAAGAACGTGGTCGAACGCGCCGTCGCCTCATGGCTCGACCGCGATAAACCCATCGACCGGATTGTATTCGATCCGTTTGCTTCGCCGTTCCGGCCGCAAACGCCGCCGTCCGTGGTTGCCGCTGCGCCGCCGTCGCTCGTGCCCGCATCCACCGA